>CADATR010000204.1 GCA_902790885.1 uncultured Eubacteriales bacterium | reverse complement strand
ATGACGAAGCGGTAATGGCCGTACCTGCGCTGCAGATCCTTGCGGTTTCAATAGTCACACTCGCCATAATGCGCACATTCTCGACGAGCCTGCAGGGAATAGGCAAGATGATGCTGCCGGTATGGAATCTTCTCATCGGCGCTGTCGTAAAAGCCATTGTCTCATACATACTGCTGGGCATCCCGGCTGTAAACATAAACGGAGCGGCGTTCGGTTCAGTCATGGCATATGTTACCGCGGGCATACTCAACTACAGGGCGCTGAAAAAGTATACAGACGTATCTCTCGACATAAAGAGCATATTCATAAAACCGCTGGGTGCCGCACTCATAATGGGAGCTGCAGCTTTCGCTGTCTATAAGCTCGTATATATAGTCACTTCGAGCAATTCGATATCAACGCTCATATCGATCATGATAGCCGCATTCGTGTATTTTGTTTCGGCTTTCCTGACCGGAGCAGTAACGAAGGATGAGATCGAACTCATCCCGAAAGGAGAGCTGATTTACAGGCTCGCTGTGAAACTGAGGGTGGCAAAGCAGTAAAGGTTAGAGGCTAAAAACCTTGTGATTTCAACGATTTTGCGGTTGACATCTTGGAAACTGCTACCTATAATATTTATAGTATATGATATTACTTTTAAGGAGGAACAATTATGAATAAAGCAGATCTGGTTGCAAAGGTTGCAGATAAGACAGGTTTTAAAAAGAAGGATGCTGAAATGGCTCTTGACGCAGTTCTCGAGACAATCGAGGAAGCTCTTGTTGCAGGCGACAGTGTTAGACTGATCGGCTTCGGAACATTCGAAACAAGAAGCAGAAAAGAAAGAACCGGCAGAAACCCTCAGAAGCCTGATACAGTTATCTCGATCCCGGCTTCCAAGGCTCCTGTATTCAAGGCAGGCAAGTCCCTTAAGGATGCTGTCAACAAGTAAGACAAAAAACAAGGAGATGCGGATAGCCTGAGCTATCCGCTCTTTTTTTCTTTATAAGAAATAAATGGTGAATCAATGAGACTTGATAAGTATTTAAAGAACTCACGAATAATCAAAAGGCGTACGGTCGCCAAGGAAGCATGTGAGCAGGGGAGGGTCGAAGTCAACGGAAAGACAGCCAAGCCTGGGCTCGAGCTGAAGACCGGTGACATAATCCAGGTGACCTTCGGATCGAACGTGCTGAAGGTGCGTGTCCTCGCCATGCCCGAGGCAGTACGCAAGGATGACGCTGACTCGCTCTACGAGGTCATCAACTGACGGGATGTTCAGGCGGCGATCAGGCTGCTCCTGATGCGCTTAAGAACCGATTTGTCTATGGCGACGATGAGGAAGGCCATGATAGGGATGGCGGCGACTTCCTTGATCGCCCTTGAAGCAAGAAGGACATTGAAGCCCTTACCTATAATAAAGGTGAGCCACCATGTATTGATGAGCAGATTCACCACAAGGCAGACGAGAGCTGACGCGATAAGGGCTCTTGTGATCGTTACTTCTTTTCCATATAATACCCAGCCGAATATCAGGCCTGTGAGTACGGCAGAAACTGTAAATCCCGGGAAGAAGGCGCCTGTAGGAAAGAGCCATGCTCCGAGCAGATCAGCCAGACCGTAGCCGATGGCTGCTACATAAGGCCCATAGAGGATCGCCAGCACGGCGACAGGGAGGAACCCGAAGCCTATCCTGAGAAACGAGATATTGATCGAGACCAGCTTGGAAAGCACAACAGCTAGTGCGATCATAAATCCGGTGAACACGATCATTTCGGTGGTGAGTTTTGTTTTTTTCATATTAAAAACCTCCGGAACACAGTAATTGCAATAGAAATACGAAAACGCTCGACTGCAGCAATCACGTTCCAAGAGGTTGTCTCTTGCCTATTATTGATCTGCAGTAGCGGATGCAATACCAAACCGCAACTTCTGAAGTTTTCGTTCCCGGGCAACATCCCATCCCAGGACACTTGACGCTTGGTATTTACTCTACGTTTTATATTTTAGCATAGTTGACAATTTGTATTCAATATAATTAATGAAGCGTTTTGTGGCGTGTTTTTGCTGAATAATCACCGTCCATTGAGAGTGCTTCTGTGTCATAATAGTTTTTGACAGTCTTTTCTATAGATAAGATATACGCAACAGGACACACTTGAAGGACACAGGAGGCGGACATGCAGAAGTACGATTATCAGAGAAAACGCCGAACAGCACTTCCGGAGTATATCTCAGTAATAAGCGCCAATAAATGCGCCAAGATAAGGATAGACGACATAGAGGTGATAGAGCAGGACGGACGCAAGATACACCTGATCACAGCCGCGAAGGATTATTCGTTTTACGGTGAACTGGATATCCTGGCAAGGTCGCTGGCTGAAAGAGCTTTCTACAGGCCGATCAAAAGACTGATCATCAATCTGGACCATATAAGCGATATCAGCAGCTATGCCATCAACTTCACTTCCGGGCAGTCAGTATCGCTGGGCAAGAACGCGCTGCTCAGCACAAGAAGGGCATACAAGAGATATCTCCTCAGATATCCTCCTTATACTATATGGGAGCCTGTGGAGATGCACGCGGCCTATGTATCAGAAAGCGATGATGACACAGGAGAAAAGCTGTTGCCGGGAGGCAAAATGAGCGGTAAAACGGTGCCCCAAATGGCCGAAAGAAAAGGTGACAATTTGTTTTGAAATCAAAGCAAAAAAAATCAAATTTCTTGTTGACACACCTTATTGGTATGTATATAATGATGAAGCTGTCGCTGAGAGAGACATGAGGGGGCACCGCGAAGCGGGAGAGTCCTGATGTCGGAAGCGCAGCGGAACCTTGAAAACTTCATAGTGCAGAACAGGTCTTAATTTAAAGGGCGTAAGCCCTGAAAAGAAAGATCTAGTACGAAAGACAAACAAGCAAAAACTTGTTAGTCCTCGAAAATTCTAGACACACAATAATGACGCGATTGCGTCATCCGAGTTACGGAATACAAACACAGAGATGTGTGAGTAATAAAC
>CADATR010000203.1 GCA_902790885.1 uncultured Eubacteriales bacterium | reverse complement strand
GAAGACTGTAAAGGACACATTCTATTATTCTGACGACTGGTTTGCCGATGATCCGGGCTCTGAAAACAGTGAGCTCGCACTGGCTTCGATGCAGCTGACTGCGGCATGCGTTTCTGATGAAGATGATGGCATGGGAGCGGAGTTCCTCCGGAGCATGGGCTTCGAAGAGGTCGGCTTCAGCGACTTCGAGAGCGACGATCCCGACGACTGCAACTACACCTGGGCGCGAAAGACTGCGGGCGACAGGACAATAGTTGCTGTGGCGATACAGAGCACCTCAACGGATCCTGAAATAAAGAACAAGGGATGGAAGCAGAATTTCATCATCAATGATCCGGACAGTGCTGATTCGTCTGGAGAACATTACGCATATGGCAAAGCGGCAGATTCTGCACTGGATGACATTGCGGCGCTTGCAGGGGATGGCGACACGTCATTCTGGATCACAGGACAGAGCCGCGGCGGAGCCATAGCAAACGTGCTCGCTGTGAGGCTTTCTGAGAAAACGCCTGATGCAAAGATATTCGCTTATACATTTGAGGCTCCCGCGACAGTCGATGCGGACGCGGAGGGCAGCTATAAGAACATACACAATTATTTATGCAGCGATGACATCGTTACGCACTTCCCGATGTGGGGCATGACTCGTTACGGCGTGACGCACGAGCTCAAAACGAAAGAGACCGATGAGAAGCTCGCGGAGACGCTCGAGGCTCTCGGGAGCGAGGCCGCGGGCATGAAGCCGAGGATAGTCACTGATGATGCCGTCGAAAGGATCGCGGCAAACCTTGAGAAAGCAGTTCCGTCGCGCGCGGATTACTCTGCACAGAGGACAGACAGCTGGACGGATGCCGAAGGGAACAAGCATGAGCTGACGTACAGCTATCAGGAGGCATTCGTGAAGCTTATGGACATGGTGTTCAGGAAGGATGCGTCCGGATCGCTGTTTGAGGGACTTGCTTCCAGAAAGGGCGATCTCGAAGGTGCCATAAATCATCTGACTGAAGGAGTGAAGGCCGAAGCCAAAGGCGATGACCCGGCGGCAGCGTACTGGGAAGCATCCGTGGAGCTGTATGACGTACTGGATGAAGTAAGCGGCGGGGATATGCCTGTCAGCGAAGAGGATCTGTATAAGGTCATCAGGTTCGCGGCTCCTGTGCTTATAGAGATGCCTGAAGACGGCGGGGAGGCCGACACAGAGCTGCTCACCGATGTGATAGGATACAACAGGGAGCTGATGTACTCGCATCAGTTCGATACTATCATCGCGCGCCTGAAGATACTTGCTCCGGCACCGGAGAAACAGGGGTAAAGAACGCTTGTTCTCCAAACGCAGCTATGCTATACTTTTATCAACCTCTGAAAAGGGGTTGATTATTTTTTCTAATCAAAACATAATGTGCAACATGGGAAAGTTTGTTGTAAAAAGTGATTTTGCTCCGACAGGAGACCAGCCGCAGGCGATAAAAAAGATCGCCGACAGTATACTTGCGGGAGAGCAGGCGCAGACGCTGATGGGCGTCACCGGCTCCGGCAAGACTTTTACCATGGCTAAAATAATCGAAGCCGTGCAGAAGCCGACTCTCGTCATCTCGCATAACAAGACGCTCGCCGCGCAGCTGCATGGCGAGTTCAAGGAGTTCTTCCCCGACAACGCGGTGGAGTACTTTGTTTCGTACTACGATTACTATCAGCCTGAGGCCTATGTGCCTTCCACTGACATGTACATCGAGAAGGACGCAGACATCAACGAAGAGATCGACAAGCTGAGACACTCCGCCACGGCGGCGCAGCTCGAGAGGCGCGATGTCATAATAGTCGCTTCGGTCTCGTGCATATACGGACTCGGAAGTCCGTCATCGTACCGCAACCAGCTCATCAGCCTGAGGCCGGGCATGGAGATGGACCGCATGACTCTGCTCCGCAGACTGACAGACATACAGTACAACCGCAACGACATGGATTTCTCAAGAGGAAGCTTCAGGGCGAGGGGCGACATAGTCGACATCTACCCGGCGGGAGGCGAAAGCGCAGTGAGAGTGGAGCTCTTCGGAGACGAGATAGAGAGCATACGCGAGATAGACCCGCTGACGGGCGAGATCACCGGTTCGCGCTCGCACATCTCGATATTCCCGGCGAGCCACTATATCACCAGCAGGGAAGACATGCTTATGGCGGTCGCGTCCATCAGGGAGGAGCTGCGCGAAAGACTCGACTGGTACCGGTCGAACGGCAGACTGCTCGAGGCCGAGAGGCTTGAGCAGCGCACCAATTACGACATAGAGATGATGCTGGAGGTAGGCACATGCAAGGGCATCGAAAACTACTCGCGCCATATCAACTTCCTGAAGCCGGGCGAGAGGCCTTACACGCTGATCGATTACTTCCCGGACGGGGATTTCCTGACGATCATCGACGAGTCGCACGCGATGCTCCCGCAGCTTAGGGCAATGTACAACGGAGACCGCGCCCGCAAGGAATCGCTGGTGGAGTACGGATTCAGGCTTCCGTCGGCGTTCGACAACAGGCCGCTGAAATTCGATGAGTTCAACGAGCTGACGGGGCAGACCGTCTATGTCTCGGCGACTCCTGCAAAGTACGAGCTGGAGCGCTCCGGAGGCGTCACCGCCGAGCAGCTCATAAGGCCGACCGGCCTGCTCGATCCTGAGATAGAGGTAAGGCCTACAAAGGGCCAGATAGACGATCTTATCGGGGAGATAAACGAGACGGCAGCGAAGGGCGAGCGCGTGCTCGTTACCACGCTTACAAAGCGCATGGCAGAGGATCTCACGAAGTACCTGCAGGAGCAGGGGATAAAGGTGAGATACCTGCATTCGGACATAGACAATTTTGAGAGGCTCGAGATAATACGCGATCTCAGGATGGGCAAGTTCGATGTTCTCGTGGGGATCAACCTTCTCAGAGAGGGACTCGATTTGCCGGAGGTGTCGCTCATCGCGATACTCGACGCTGACAAGGAGGGCTTCCTCAGGACCGAGACTTCGC
>CADATR010000202.1 GCA_902790885.1 uncultured Eubacteriales bacterium | reverse complement strand
TGCAGTTTCCTGCAGTAAGAACAACGCCAATAAAAAAGAAATACAAGAATAATACAATTTAGGAACGATGTCACAGCCAATACCAAAACATATAAGGAGTAGCAAGCCTGAATTATGTCAACGGCGAATTAAAGGGCAATGCCCAGCTTATGGCAGAGTGGATAGCCGATGAAGCAGGCTGTGATGTGTTTGAGATAGTTTCGGAGGAAAGCTATCCTGTTGATTACAATGCCACAGTTGATCTGAAAAGCGATTTTACTGATCTCAAGGAATGTGACACTATCTGGCTTGCCTTTCCGAATTGGTGGACAGACCTGCCTGTGCCAGTATACACCTTCTTCGAGAAATACGATCTCGCAGGGAAGAATATCTATGTGTTCGTGACTCACGAGGGCAGCGGTTTCTCATCGACAGTTAATACTATCAGAGAACTTGAGCCGGATGCCAAGGTTGTCAAGGCTCTGTCTGTAAGAGGCGGCTCTGTTACAGGCGAGGAAAGCAGCATAAGGGAGTATGTAAAAAAGCAACTGCAAAAATGAGAACAGACCATTTCAGATCATATCAGGCTTCCCGCTTTCAGTAAAGAGGAGTTATAAGAAGATATATAGTAATGCATGGAGCGTCCGTCAGAGTGCGGGCGCTTTTTTCCTATGGGTTGAAAAACAGGAAGATCTGTGATATAATAAATATAAGCAAGCCATTTCCCGAGCGGCAGGAACAAACGAAAGAGGAAGTGACGTATGGAACAGAAACTATCCATAGCATTACAGACGCTTTATTCCACAAGGAGAGATGACCCTCACGCGATAAGAATGATGATACGGTTGCGCGACCCGATCGACCGTTCTGTATTGCGGAAGGCTGTGGATATGACCATGCAGCGTTACCCCTATTTCTGCGTCCGGCTCAGAAAAAAGGGCAGGCAGTATGTATTTGCGGAGAACACTCAGCCTGTCGTTATCAGCGATACCCTTAAGGGTACGGAGCTGAATTCTGAAAGCTCGAACTACCACATGATCGCGTTCTCCGCCGAGGGTGACCGGATAGTTCTGGACCTGTTTCACGGCCTTACAGACGGTATAGGTGCATACGAGGTCATTCGCACGCTGCTTTACTATTATTGCTCAGCCAGATATGATGAGAAGCTAAGCAGAGAGGGCATTCGTCTTGCGGGGGATGTTATCTCTGCCGAGGAATGGGATGATCCTGTTGCAGCAGTGAGAGGATTTCCTGCTCCTCAGCCGTCGGAAATGGCTCCGGCTCTCGATCTGACCGGGGTTCTCCAGCTTCGGAACGACCGCAGTAAAACTGTTTACAGCATAGCCCTCTCCGAGGCGGAGTTCATGAGCTTCAACGCAAAGCATAAGGGCAGCCCGGGGACGATGACAGCGCTGCTGCTGAGCCGTGCTGTTGCAAAATTAAATCCGGATGCAGATGCACCGATCAGGAGCATCCTGTGTGTAAATCAGAGAAAAGCCTTCAGGGCTCCCGCAGCGCACCAAAGCCTTGTGGGATTTTCAATGCTGGAATACGATGATGGATTGCGGAACCTCCCCATAGACCGGCAGGTGCAGGAATTCCGCAGGAGAGTCTCTGAACAGGCCGGTGACGAAGCGATACTTTCCGGGGCGAAGGCGGCTGTCTCATTCATAGGAATGCTGGAAAATATGGAGACAGATCAGCAGCGCCTTGATGCAATGTCTGCTGCCGATGAAATGCTGAACAGGAACATGACAGCTGTGATAAGCTATGTCGGTAAGGCCGGATTCGGCGATGCGGAGAAGTATATCCGCGATTTCAGAACATGGACACGATGCCCTGACAGGGGTATAATCATTGAGATCTCTGCTGTGAACGGGAGGTTCATCTTTGATATTATCCAGCCTTTTTCCGATCCTGTCTATGTAAACGGTTTTTTGCAGGAGTTGAAAGATAACGGAGTCGCCTACGAGATACAGGATGTTATGAAACTGACCCTTCCGAACATAAAGCTCCTCTGGAGCGAGTGACTCTTCAGCAGCATCCGGAGGATCGGAAAGTGCCCATATATAATGGCACAGGCCTATTGCAATTTGCGGATATATATGCTATACTATAATTATACAGGATACACCCGGCCTGCTCTCATAAGAAGGCTATGTGAATAACTAACAGTATAATAAACTGATCACATTATTGTGAAAGGATATCTCATGATAAAAGAATATTTGCTTCAGAACTGGTCTTTGATACTGGTTTTGGCGGTGTTTGCGATAGCGCTCCGGATCACGGTCTTCTGGGATGAAAAAACGATCAAGCGTATGTATGTTCTGATAATCGGCGTGTATTTGCTCTCTCTTGTCGTATTTGTAGAGTTCAACTGCACAGCGCAGGTCGAATACAGGGCCCTGCGCAGCATTCTGATGGCGATTAGATACAGTGCGACGCCCTTTATTATTTCGCAGATCATCTATACACTTGTGAAGAAACAGACTTTGTATATCTTCATCCCCTCGATCATACTCACTGTCATCGACTTCGTTTCGATATTTACAGGGATCGTCTTCAGGATAGACGAGAATAACACCTTCTCCCGCGGCCCGCTGGGATATCTGCCTTTCATTGTTGCCGGGGCGTATTGCGCTGCTCTGGTCTATTTCCTTTTCAAAAGATGCAACATGAAATTGATGGAGATCGTTCCCATTGCCTTCCTCAGCCTCGCCCTGCTTTCTGATCTGATTTTCCCATTTGTATTCGGAAGCGATTTCTCCAAGATCTTCTGCTCTACTATCGCCATAGCGCTGTTCGTATATTACGTTTTCGAGATCCTGCAGCAGACAAAAAAAGACTCTCTGACAGGATTGCTCAACCGGCACGCCTACAATGCAGATATCTGCAAGAATACTGAAGGTCATAAACGACACTCAGGGTCATGCTGCCGGAGATGAAGCGCTGGTAACGCTGGCACTTTGCTTTCGCAGAGCGCTGAAAAGCAGACAGTTTGGCTACAGGATAGGCGGTGACGAGTTCGTTATTCTTTGCCGCAAAACTCCGCAAGCCGAAATGACGGAATTGATCGAGCGCATCGAGTCTAACGTCAGCGAAACAGAATATTACTGTTCTGTCGGTTACAGTTATTCCGCAGACGGTAAAAAGCCTGTGGATGATATGCTCAAAGAGTCTGATATGATGATGTATGCCATGAAAGAGCGCTTTTATAAAGAGCGAGGAAAAGCAAGCCTC
>CADATR010000201.1 GCA_902790885.1 uncultured Eubacteriales bacterium | reverse complement strand
TCAAAGTTTATTACTAAATCCATAATTAACTATTATGCGTAAGGAGGTAGAGGCAATTCCTCCCCTGCTTGTAGAAGGCAGGGGTATCCTTGCCTAATACTTGATGAAGGAAGTAATGACATCCAGCATTGTGTCCTTCGGTCTGGTGAACCTGGGCGTGCTGTCCTTCTGCGTATTCGTGCTCCACATGGGCATCTGGGGAGCGTGGATAGGATCTCTCGCATCACAGACAGTCCAGGCTCTGATGTGCATGTACTACACACGAAAAATCGACGTATTCAAAGAATAAGACTCAAAAGTATCCTCGCTCGGATTCTTTTGAGTCTTTTTTACTTTTGATTTATTATCCGAAGATCATATTCATGCGATCGGAAATTGCCTTGAAATCTATCTCAAGCTCTCCGCCTGAGATGCCAACCGGAACTTTATCATCAAAGGAATATATGTCAGGCGGGAGTCCGTCGCTGAAATGATAGACCGTGATTTCTGACCTGTACGGATCAACGATCCAGTATTCCCGTACGCCCGCTCTCCAGTACCTGCTCAGTTTGACCCCTTTATCTTTCCCCATGGTTGATTTCGACAGTATCTCAACGATCAGATCAGGAGCTCCATTGATCAGCTTCCCATCGAGTTTATTCCTGTCACATACTACAGAAATATCCGGTTCAACCATACATGTGTCGAAGCTCTCCAGTTTGACAGATGCAGGCGCTGGAAAAACGACACATTCCGGATGCTTTTCTTCAACAAAGGCATTTATCCTTGAAGCAATACTCATAACAAGCATTTGATGCTTCTGCACCGATGAGGCAAGCATCAGAAGATCCATATCGTCAGGTTCTTCCGGGTCAAAGAATTCGCCGTCTATAAGTTCTACTCTGAAATCTTCAGGGAGAAGCTCGTAGTCAGCTATGGTATAAGTCCCCTGCCTGCGCCAGCTGCGTGTCCTTGCATCGATCAGAACATCCGGCATCTCCGGATCAGCATCATATTCATATGCCAGATTATCCTCTGCCACATGGGAACCGCCATCCGGCGGTGCATATGCGTAACCGTACGGCCGATACGCCAGTACCTGTAATATGTATTTGAGAGTGTCCTCTCTCGGAGCCTTTGTGGCCCCGCTGAAGATTTTCTGTACCGTTCCAAGCGGCACTCCTGACAGCTCGGCTATCCTCTTATTGGAATAACCGAGTTCTCTCTTACGCTTTCTCATTCCCTCAAGATTCATAGGCTCACCTCAGTTCCGCAGCCTAACTTTAACTTGCAGGATAATTTTAGCATATATCTGGAGCCATTTCAAACTGCCGGTGCATTTTATATCCTGATTATATCCAAATTATATCCCGAACGACAATCAGACATATTTCGCTGGTATATTCCTGACTGCATCCCCATTCTACCGTAAGCAGCAGCGCTCCTACCGGATCAGGCTCCTTGCAGTAATGTATAAGTTCACTCAATGTGCTCATAGTGCATCCTCCATACTCCCTCTGCGGAGCAGTTTTACAGGATTCAGTAAACACGAAAAAAAGTCCGACTTACAGTATTCTTTACGCCGCGCACTCTGCCGGAGAGCTAAGTCTTCGCGCCGCACACTCTGTCTTGCCCGTAGCTTTTCGCTCCTCCCCTGCAATTGACATTTGAAGAGAAAGGGATACAATATGAATTGGTTAGTTGTCCTTAACCAAATTCATATATAAGCGAGGTTTTAACATGTCTACACTGATCATTATTATAGGTTTGCTCCTTATAGCATACGCTGTCTACGCCACCATACAGAAAGCCAGAGGCAAGGCTAAATCCAGCTGCTGCGGAACAGCCGAGACGGTCCTGGCAAAAAAGGTCGAAGATACCGACGAGTCTCACTATCCGTACAGGTATTATGTCGGCATAGACGGGATGGCTTGCAGCAACTGCGCGGCAAGGGTCGAGAATTCGATAAACGCGCTCGGCGACACATGGGCCCATGTGCAGCTCGGAAGAAAAAGAGCGGAAGTCCTTGCCAAGAACGAGAAGAGCGAGGCGGACTTTGTCAGCGCCCTTAGCAGTACGGACTACACGGTTACAAGCTTCACACCGGTCGCCTGAAGCCCGCATGCGTCTGAGTGACCACAGGGAGACAGGGACGGTTCTCTGACTCCGGAATCCAAAACTAAAAAGATGCGGCCTGCAGTTCTCTGCAGACCGCGCCTTCTTTATTTAGCTTTGTCTCTGTTTTCCAGATATTCCTCAACCTCTTTTGCGGTATACTCTTTGCCGTTGCTGTCGTAGTATCTCGCCGCCGGATCCGGTATAAAATCATCGCGTTTTACGTAAGGCTCATATGTTACTGCCTCAGTCCCGTAGAGTTTTTCACCGAAATACAGCTCTTCAGTAATCTCTGAATCCGGTCCGAGGTATTCAATCGCGCTTGAGTCACCGCCTACTATCCTGCCCTCAGCATCATAGCCGATAACTCCGACACTCAGCGTGTACACGCCAAGCAGATCATTTAAGTCATAGGTAAAATCTGTGGTATTCTTCAGCGATACGACCGCACTGTTTTTCTCTGCATTGAAGTCGAAATCTGTAATGGCAACATCCCCCTCAGGAACTTTGGATTCATCCAGCCACTTGCAGTCATCGACGGTCACATCCACATGATCAGGTGAACGTTCGAGATCAGGGATATCGTTGACGACCAGCCCTGCCTTTTCGCCAGGCATTATATACGAGATCTCCAGCAATATTTCTGCAGAGCTGCCGGCTTCTGATCCTCCTTCGCTGTAGGTCATGACATTGCCTTCTGCGTCATATGGTGTGAGCTTAAGCTTTACAGACGAGGCAGCTTTGTCATTATTGTTGGTCACAACTATGCCAATAGTCTCATCCTGCGAATCTGCATCCAGGACTGTCATGCCGTATTCAATGTCGAGCTTCGATCCCGGATCGAACATGCTCTTTACTTCTTCAGCCTTACTGCATCCGCAGAGTGCCAGAATGCAAACCGCAGCGCAGAGCATCATAATCAGTGTTCTGTTTCT
>CADATR010000200.1 GCA_902790885.1 uncultured Eubacteriales bacterium | reverse complement strand
GACCGGGACATTGGTTTACATTGATACGACAAAGACCTATGCCGGTACCAGAGTGATTCCGATGCAGGACGATGTGTATGAAGCATTTGAGCGCATTCTCGCCAGAAGGCCGAAGATGAAGGTGGAGCCTATGATTGACGGGTACTCCGGATTCCTTTGCTTCGATAAGGATGGAAAGCCGATGGTGGCGATGCACTGGGAGAAGTACTTCCAGCATGCGGTGGAGAAGTATAACAGCATCTACCGTGTACAGCTTCCGAAGATCACGCCTCATGTGTGCCGTCATACTTACTGCTCTAATATGGCGAAGTCCGGTATGAATCCGAAGGTGCTTCAGTACCTGATGGGACATTCGGATATCAGCGTCACCCTCAATACCTATACGCATCTGAAATTGGATGATGCGAAGGAAGAGATGGAGAAGCTGGCACAGAAGCAGGCAGAGGCTGATGAAGAGATGCAGAAGCTGGGTGTGAAAGAAAATGAGCATTCGGTGATTATGCTTCGCAAGAGCAGCTGAACGGATCGTTAGATAAAGGCTTTGGAAAAAATATCAGGCATAGGTGATCGGCAGATATCAGTATAGCGTTAGACAAAATGACGATGGTCTAAATTGAAAATCAGGGTCTGTTTTAGACCAATATTTAGACCATTTGAAGGAAGAAACATACCGAGATAAGCCGAAATAAGCCGAGAAATGGAAAAAACGCCGAGAAACCGGAAAGCCTGTAAATAAGCCGAAAACCGAGATAAATCAAGGTAAAACCGAGATAAATTAGGAGCAAAAAGTGATGATAAAAGTTTTATTCATCTGCCACGGAAACATTTGCAGGTCGCCGATGGCTGAATTCATGATGAAAGATATGGTGGAGAGAATGGGAGTCAAAGACGACTTCTATATTGCCTCTGCCGCGACTTCGACTGAAGAGATATGGAACGGACGCGGTAATCCTCTGTATCCGCCGGCGCGGCAGGAGCTGCTCTGCCACGGAATAGGGACTACTCCGTATACAGATTTCAGCAGCAAGCGGGCGGTGCAGGTCACCCGTGCTGACTATGGCAAATACGACTACATACTCTGTGCAGATGACAGGAATGTAAAAAACACCATCCGCATCACGGGCGGCGATCCGGATAACAAGATAATGCGGCTTCTGGATTTCTCTGATGATCCGAGGAGCATAGCTGACCCGTGGTATACGGGAGTTTTCGATATTACATACAGCGACATAGACGAAGGCCTCCGTGCCTTCCTGAAATATCTCGGTTACATTTAGATCATAAGGGGAATGGACTTAACTTGAAATATATTATAATCGCGCTGATAGCAGGCTATTTTGTCTTCGTTTCGATCGGGGTTCGAATGGGACACAAGCCGTCAGAAGTCGTGCGTATGAGTGCAGATGGACTCAGGACAGCAGGGACACTGATGGCTATTCTGCTGCTCATAGGCGTACTGACCGGCAGCTGGCGAAGCTCCGGCTCTATCGTTACTTTCGTTTACTACGGCATCCGGCTCATACGGCCGCATCTTTTTCTTATTGTAGTTTTTCTGCTGACATGTCTTATGAGCTATGCTCTTGGCACATCGTTCGGCGTCGCGGGCACTGCGGGAGTTATATTCATGACGCTTGCCCGCAGCGGAAATGTCGATCCCACTATTGCGGCGGGTGTCGTCCTGTCCGGGATCTATTTCGGCGACCGCACATCTCCGGCCTCGTCTACGGCTTTTACCGTTGCGTCAGTCACAGGCACTGATCTGTATGAAAACGTCAGGGGAATGCTGAGGTCGGGTCTGGTCGCATGGCTTATCTGCCTTGCGGCGTATGCATTCCTGTCATGGCGCAATCCTCTCGCGGCAGTCGATCCGGCAGCCATCGAAGCATTTGAAACAAACTTCGTAATATCAGGCTGGAATCTCATACCGGCTGCGGTGATCCTGATCTTCCCGCTTCTGCATATACCTATCCTGATCACACTTATCACCAGCATTGCGGCGGCATCCGTGATAACGCTTACGCTTCAGCATGTGACGGTACAGACACTGCTGCGCACACTGATTTTCGGCTACAGCTCGCCGGATCCTCAGCTTTCCGCGATCATTGACGGAGGCGGCATGATATCCATGCTCGGTACGGTCGTTATCGTTGGTATTGCCTGCAGTTACACGGGCATCATGAACGGAACGGGGATGATAGATCACCTTCGTTCAGTGGCAGGACGTCTTGCTGACAGGTTCGGACTGTTCCCGTGTGTGATCCTTATATCATTCGCATGTGCGTGCATTTTCTGCAACCAGGTAGTTGCTATCATTATGAGCAATGAGCTGATGCACAGCATTTATGAAGAGCGCGGCAAAACCAGCTTTGATATTGCAATGGATATAGAGAACTCGAGCATAACGATACCGGCTCTTGTCCCGTGGTGCATACTCATCAGCGTGCCTCTCGCGATCCTCGGAGTCACCCATGCATCAGTTCCTTATGCCATTTATATCTATGCTATTCCACTGGTGCATCTGATAGCCAGAAAATCTGAAAGATAGGAATAAATGGTTGAGATTCTTAAGGAAACAGCAGAGCATCAATGCTCGCAAACATTGAAATTTCAACGAATTACGAGTGCATTACATATGCATTACATATTATGATCAACACGAGGCAGGGGCGTGTCCTCTGCCTTTTTGCTGGTATGACGGGCATGCTGTCAATCTGTGGTGAAAGTCCACAAGGGGCGTAGCCAACGACGAACCCTATAGCGACTCCCAAGGCTCAAATCGCGAGGTTTGGGCGAGAAGAAGGGATAGCGAAATCGTAGCCTGACGAACAGAAACCTAATACCAAGGCGCATACGGCGGATAAGCGGGCCAGAAGCCGTGAAGTCCAAAAGTTGGTCGTAACCCGTGTGTGTAAATTAGGCAGGTAGACGAGGAAAGATAGACGACTTATCCCGTGAGGTCTCACGGACGGAGAAATCCGCAGTAACAACGAACCGTGAGAAGTCAGCCAAGGTCATAGTAGTGATGAAGTCTCTGTAA
>CADATR010000199.1 GCA_902790885.1 uncultured Eubacteriales bacterium | reverse complement strand
CATCCGGTACAAGCTCATATGTATCAGTCGCCTCATTCTTTACAGAACGGTATTTGCCATCGAGACCAATCAGCTCAAACCTGAACTGATCACGTTTCAGCAGGTCGTCCTCGCTTGTGCCGTGGAACGACTTGTGTGCCGTGAAATCAGCAGTTGAAACCAGATTGTAGTGTATATACAGGTTCGATTCCTCGCCGCCCCGCTCAAGATAGAAGAAATCGAAAGTGTGATAAGTGCCGTCTTTAAAGGTATGTCCGTTCCATTCAACCGAATCATATTTGCCGGCTGCCCTGAACAGGTCATCCAGATATGCCGGCTCTTTGCCTGTTATTGTCACCTGTCCTGTCTTGAAGTTGATATCCACCTCAGTCCGGTTATGGACACCGCCGGCATCGCCTATCAGCACGCCGTCAACGTAGATCCACACGTCATCATCGCCGGAGAATTCAAACTGCATAGGCTTCAGCTCATTCGACGGGCTCAGCACCTGTCCCCCTGCAGGCATGGAAAACTGCGTATCGACATGCATGCCCATCCAGAAGTTTCTCTGGCCCGAGTCCTGATCGTTGAAAGGCCAGAAGCCGCGCATCCTGGAATCACTGGTGGTTTGCTTAGTAACGGTAAATGTTTTGTCCCCTTTATTAAAGCGGGCATAGTAGTCACGGCTGTCAAATGTATAGTAGCCATCCTTGTCGACATACATCAGCTGGTTTACACCCGTATAAGACTCTCTATAGGCATTACTTACATCCGGATCAAACAGATACGCCAGTGATTCTCCGTCACTTCCGATGGTTGGATTATCTGTCAGTTTAGGATAACCGCCATCAAGCGTTTTCTGGACTATACCCTGGAAAGGATCTGTGCCTCCGGTATAACTATTCAAACCATTTCTGCCATTTACATTATGCGTGCCGGCTGTACCATTGATGACAGTGTGCTCCCATGCAGGAGAGAACTTGAGCGCATGCCCCTGATTGATACCCGCATCATTTCCGGTACCTCCCAGATGGTTTTCATCCGGGTTCCATCCATCTGTGTACCCCGGCCAGGCACTTCGTCCATCGTTATAACGCAAACCGGTATCGACCCAGTAATCAAACAAATCGATTGTAGTGCCGGCCGGGTTGGAAATCGTCTGCACAGTAGTTCCGTCCGGATTCATGACTGCATCCTGTGCGTCGGTTACATCAACCACAATTATTTCACCCGATTTCAAAGTGATCGTCAGCGTCTCTTTGGTGTCGAAAGGTTTAAGACTTATCAGAGCCCAGTCGCCCGCCTTATACTCAACAGAATTCCTTTTTACAACCTCCTTTTGAGGATGCCAAAGCGAGAAGTTCTGTATAATGCCATTCTTGTGTTTCAGCTTGCCCAGAGTCGTATCCTCTTCAGCCTTGCATACTGCAACCAGCTCAGGATCGCTGAATGTGACTGATTCGATATCCGCCATGAACTGGTCCAAGGCTGCGTTTTTCCCCTTCAGCTGTGACTCTGCCCCTTCGACTTCCACGGCAGTTGATTCTTCAGAGGTTCCTTCCGCATTGTCAACAGTCTGTCCGTCAGCTTCTTTTTCATATACATGCAATGCCTCTACAAGTGCCATCAGACTGACAGAGTCCTCACCATTCATAGTGAAGCTATACGTTTCTCCATTGACTTCATAGCTGAAATCAACGGTGTAAACTATCGCATATACAGAGAAGCTCTCCGCTTCGAAGGTCGTCTCTTCCATTTGCTTCTGCCTGAGTGACACGTCGACCGAATCTTCTTTCAGGATCTCTGCGCTGATCTCGCCGGTCTCCTTATCCTCTGCAAAGTGGATGATCCTTATATTCTTCTTCTCTTCTACAGTGAGTTCTTTCTGCTGGACCTTATCGTATGAAATGGTGACATTGACCGGCTTATCAGGCTGCACGTCTTCGCCTGCTGCCTGAAGGGAAATGTCATAGAATTTAACGAAAGATATGGTGCGGGCATCGTCGGCACCATCCTCACCTTTTACAGTTTCCTGCGCAAGATCATAGTACTTCCTGTATGCTTCCTCTGCCTCTTTGCGCTCTGCCTTTGTGCCTTCTGCAGGTTTCTCAAGAAGCTCTGAAGCCAGTACTTCTGTATTGTCAGGCAGCACAGACTTTTTATCTTCAACAGCGACCGTAAATCCATCGCCCTCAAATGTAAGCGGATCGCCCTGAGCAGCTGATTGTGACGGGGCGTCAGTTTTACTCTCTGCTTCGTTTTCCGCTTCGTCCTTTGTCATGGTGTTATCTTCGGTCTTCGCTTCTGTTGCTGCCTCCGCTTCACTGCTGGTATGGCCGGCGTCTTCACCGGATACCTCTTCAGCCTCCGTTTCAACAGCAGGCACATCAATACCGCCCTGCTCAGCTGCCTCCTCTTTATCAAGAGTAAAAGCAGGCAGAATCAGCAGGTATGTCGTTGTGAATACCACGAGGCAGGAGAGCAGCAGTATCAGCTTTCTCTGCTCCTGAATATTCTCCAGAATATTCTTTAGTATTCTGCTTTCTGTCTGATTCTTCATTTGCAACCTTCCTGTCCACAGTTTTGAAAAGCTTCGCTTTCATTGTCAGTACAATCATCTAAGTTTTTACGCGATACTGCAAAATCGCTTCAACCTTTCTACATCTTGATAATAGCAATATGCACGTCATATCTACCGTCATTTTACACAGAACTATGACTGTAATTACATCGAAACAATGACGTTTCGTCCCTAATAACATCACTTTCCGACTGATTATGCCGTCAGGCGATCTTGCGCGTCACGTTTGCAAGCTCTTGTTGCGGCGTTTCAGGGATAGCGACAATAAAAATAGCCCTCCGGGCCGCTCCGTTCAGAAGCAGTCCGAAAAGCAGATATTAATAATTTTAGTTACTTAACGTTCCGGGCTCAGTCCCGGTTTTCTTCAATCATTTTCTTAACAGCACGATCGAAATCCGATTCGATCGGCTGTGTTTTATTGAAAAGCTCATACTCAGCATTTGCTTTATCCAGCGCCTCCTTATGGGATATCCTGCCGT
>CADATR010000198.1 GCA_902790885.1 uncultured Eubacteriales bacterium | reverse complement strand
CTGCGGAGGAAGACTTGCATCCTCTTCACCGAGAAGGTTGAGCAGCGCCTCAGGCTGGTCGAAGAAAATGTCCCTGACAAAACCCTCAGCCTTGATGACTCCGTTTTCGAGTATGCAGGCTTTCTGGCAGATCTTGCGCACGACTTCCATCTGGTGAGTAACTACAATTACTGTGATGCCGAGCTTCTGGTTGATCTCCTTGAGCAGGTCCAGAATGGAGTTTGTTGTCTTAGGATCGAGAGCTGAAGTAGCCTCATCGCAGAGGATGAATTTAGGATCCATCGTGAGGGCTCTCGCTATGGCGACACGCTGCTTCTGTCCGCCGGACAGATTGCGTGGCTTCGCGTCCAGCTTGTCGGACAGTCCTACAAGCTCAAGCAGGCTCTTCACCTTTTTATCGATCTCGTCCTTAGGGTACTTCCAGCAGGTCATCGGCAGAGCTACATTTCTGTATACTGTCTCCCTCTCCAGAAGCGAGAACTGCTGGAATATCATTCCTACATGGCGTCTGAACTCGCGCAGTTCTTTTTCTGAATAGTCTTTGATCTCATGGCCGTCTACCTTAAGACTCCCCTCCTGATAGGAAGTGAGTCCGTTAATGCATCTCAGAAGGGTCGATTTGCCGGCACCGCTCCTTCCTACCAGAGCATATATTTCGCCGTCTTCTATGGTCAGATTGATATCTTCAAGTACCGGAGCGCCGGTGTCTTCCCAGACTTTTTTCAGATTCTTTATTTCAATCAATGTTTTGTCCTCACTATCCCTGCACTTTTATCTTCTCTGTTTTCTCGATATACACGATCTTGCCGTCCTGGATATGCACAGTTACACTCCCGAACTGTATATCCTTTACTGCTTCCAGCAGGATTTCCTTATTGTTATGAAGTTCTTTTTTTTCCAATTCTCCCTCTCCTTTTCTCCAGTACTCTTAAAGAAAAAAGGAGACAATGCAGGAATCAAAATCCCGACATTGCCTCCAGGGTCTCTGGTCAGCGTTTATGTCATTAACACATTGATTTTAGAGAATGTAACTACAGGTATCAAATATAATTCATCTATTGTAACCTAAGTTAAATATTGATAAATTCGATATTACTAACCTCTCAGCCTCCCTGCTGCCCGCTGCAGACTATTTCTTTTCTCCCAGACGGGTCGGACCGTATTCCCTTACCGCGTCCATAAAGGCAAGTACATTCTCTTTCGGAGCATCTACAGGGATGTCACAGCCTGTACTGACGATATAGCCGTTAGGTGAATCCGCACAGTCTGCTATGTCGCGCATCACCTCAGCGCGTACTTCTTCAGGTGTTCCCAGCATCATGGTATTGATCGGATCGACATTTCCGATAATAGGCATCATGCCGCCCCCAAGCTCTTTAGCCTTGAGCAGAGGCACCTTCACGTCTACGCTCAGCATGTCGCAGCCCGATTCGAGCATGTCCGCCGTGATCCTGTTGGTGTTTCCGCAGATGTGATAGCCCATGGCTACATTATGTTTGTGTATTGCCGGAGCGATCTCTTTGGTATATGGGAGCACCAGGTCGCGGTACATTTTGTCGCTGATAATGTCGCCCGATGCGACAGGATCGCATATGAATATATCCACTCCGCATTTCGCAAACTCTTCGCTGACGGCGATAAGTGCGTCAGTCGAGAATCTGAGGAGCTTGTTTACCAGCTCAGGCTGCTTTCTTGTCGCCTTAAGAAGCAGCGGGAGCGGATATATGCTTGCGGCAGCAGTAAGTGGGCCTGTCAGGCTGGCGCTTGTGCCTACAACATCTCCCAGCTCATCAACGAGCATCTCGCAGGCAGTGCAGCAAAGATCGATCCAAGGATCGTTCTTTCTCAGCACACACTCAGGATCCAGATCGTCCACATCCTTAAGATCCTTCAGCACGTGCTCCACTATATGAGGAGCCGAATTCTCATTATCTCCAAGCTTTGTTCCGCATGCCTGCCCTATCCCGTGCAGGCCGTACTCTATCGAAAGACCGTCAAGGCCGAGCAGCTCGTATGCTTTTTTCTGCACCAGCACCTGGTTTTCTGCCGAAAGCCTCTTGAATCTGTTTTTTTCTCCTATGAGCCTCGGGCCGACAGAGTCTATCATCGGCATTGCCGGAAGGCGATCCACCTCTTTGCCGTCAAAGTAAGCTGCCATGCGCTCATTTGATGTCATCTGGTCTTTCAGTTTTGTCATTTTCTCCTCTCTGTAAGCCTCATGGCTCCACACTCTGTCTTATTGTGAAATCGAATTCTTCTTCTGTCACCGATGATCCCGGTTCTTTTATGATCATGTCCTCATCCCACTCGCCCGTAATGAGTTTGCGGAGAGGCTCATTGCCCCCTGGCACGATATTCCTTTTCAGGCTAAAGCGTTCAGCGCACTGATCCGCATATTCGACAACCGGCTCCATCTCAAAGCAGCCTGTATCAATGACTGTAACGCTGCTGTATGAGGCCAGCATCAGCTTCATCAGCTTATCGGCCTTGCGCTTTCCGTATTTTGACAGATAGCTTTCGAACATGTCGAGCAGAGCGCCCTCATCGCGGCTCCAGCCTCCTGTCAGATACATATGACCGGCTTTTAGGTAGTTGCGCCTGTCCCGGCATCCCGTGCAGAGCATCATATTGACGCAGTCATCAAAGCGCGGCATCACAAGCTTTGCCTTATCCGTATGCCAGCCTACAGCTCCATTGCCGCACAGACCGTAAGCAAGCATTATCAGGTCTGCGCCTTCCCTCTCTGCCCTGTCTATCTCTGCCTGAACCACCTCACGCAGTTTGTCTGGATCGTTGTGATGGCCTCTCTCCTGCCACCGGATCTCGATATCGCTTATACCAAAACGCGTGCGATTGAACGCGTCGCTCCTGGTGTAATGACAAGACGCTCTGTATATCAACCATTAATGACAGGTTTGAAGGTAATCGACACGATGATTCCTATTGGTAAAGGTCAACGTGAATTAATTATCGGTGACCGTGAAACAGGTAAAACAGCGATTGCGATTGATGCCATCATTAATCAAAAGGGTAAGAATGTGAATTGTATTTATGTTGCG
>CADATR010000197.1:2003-5116 GCA_902790885.1 uncultured Eubacteriales bacterium | reverse complement strand
CTTTCTCATCATCGGTGAAATCAGTCTCTTTGCAGAGGCCGAACGCGCCTTCGAAGACGAGCGCAGGTGTGTTAGGCAGCAGCCTCAGTATCCTCGGCTTGCTTCCGTCGATGGCCTTTTTGAGCCTCTCGATGGTGACACCCGCAACTATTGACATCATGGCCTTCCCCTTCAGGGCTTTTTTGCACATGCCGAGCGCTTCCTCCATCTGCTGCGGTTTTACAGCCAGAAGGATGATATCCGATTCTGCGCACAGCGCCTCGTCGTCGGCGCATACGTGGAGTCCGAGCTCCTCAGCTTCTGAATTCCTGATATCGAGGATATCAAATACGTTGATGTCTTCCTTCTTGAGCGTTCCCCTTTTGAGAGCCCCTCTGACTATGGCTCCGCCCATGTTTCCGAATCCAATTACTCCGAATTTCATGTTTTCCAGTCTCCTTTTTCGCTTTTTATAATGATATAGATTCCGACACGGTCAGGAGGTACAGATACGCCTCGCTTACCTCCATGCCTGTGCCCTTCTCTACTGCCTCTCTGTACAGATCTATCTGCACTTTATACTCATCCCTTATGCGATCGAGCTCCGCATCGTGCGGGCTGCCCGGTCTGATAAAGCTCGACTTGTAGTCGATGAGTATCATTTTACCGTCCTCTTCGAAACAGCAGTCGATAACACCCTGAACGAGCATGCTGCGTCCGTTTCGCACTGTCCTGAGAGTAAACGGCTTTTCGCGCATCAGGGTCTTTCTCTCAGCAGCAGCAACTGCTCTCTTCCCGAGCTCGCTTCTGAAAAACGCCTCTATGCGGCTGAGGTCAAGAGCATCGAAAACTTCTTTGTCAATAGCGTCATGCTCCATCAGGAAGCGCGCGCGTTCTTCGATATACTCTGTATCTACCCTGCCGCCTGTGTCCGCCGCCCTTTCGAAGTCGATGAACTCCATGATGCGGTGATACGCTATGCCTACATCCGCCGCAGACGCCTTCTTGTTTTTCTCTATTCCGCTGCGGAGATGGGTCACTTCATCATCTGTTGTGACCACAGCTTCCTTTCTGTTCCGCTCCTTTTCGAGCTCTTCCTTCCGGATGGCGCTTACAGAATACTTGGCCTTCTCAGTAAGAAGCTCCTCATCAGGATATCTGTAGCTGAACCTTCTGTCGATCTCTTCATAGACAGCCTGCTCCTCAGCATTGAGCGGCCTGTCAAGATACCTGTCTATCCTTGCCCCCGTGCCCGACGCGTCAGCGCTCTTCTTAAGTACCAGAGGAGACAGGTACAGCCTGTTGTATCCGCTCCTCAGAACGCCCTGCATGGCCTTCAGGAAGCTTGTCGGACGAAGCTGGTATTTGCCGAGCTCCTCCTCGTCCTTGCATGTGCCTACCATAAAGAGCTTGTTGCGGGCTCTTGTCATGGCTACGTAGAGCAGCCTCAGCTCTTCCCTGTATGAGTCGTCTCTGGACTTCGCGTTGATAGCGCGCTGTATCAAAGTGTTTCTCCAGTACCTGCGGGCCGGATCCACATACGGAAGGCCCACGCCTCCGTCAGGATCAAAGCTGAAGCCCTTGCTGTTTGTATCATATCTGAACCTGTGACCTATTCCTCCGACTATGACGAAAGGATATTCAAGGCCCTTGCTCTTGTGTATCGTGGATATGCGCACCACGTCGTCATCTCTCGCGGCCATCGAAGCCTGTCCGTTTTTGAGCTTTTTGCTTTTAAGAAGCTCCAGGAATGTGATGAACGAGCTGAGCGTGGCTATGCTGTCCCTGCTGAACTGCACTGCACGGTCGGCGAGAGTCCTTAGATTCGCCTGTCTGGCAGCGCCTCCCGGCATCGCGCCCGCCATGCTGTAATAGCCTGAATCCACCAGCACCTTCCATACGAACTCCTCAAGAGGCAGTATGCGCGAAAGCCTGCGCCACTCAAGAAGAGCGTTTCCCGCTCCCGCGGCCTTGTCCCTGAGAGGGCCTTCCGGCCCCTCATTCGCGTACCACCTGAAGGCTTCCCAGTATGCCGTACGGCCAGGCTCCTTCTTCTTATACTCTGTCCTTATACGCGCCAGCTCGTCAGGACTGAATCCGAACACCTCGGAATGCAGCACTGAAATGAGAGGCACGTCTCTCTTCATGTTGTCTATGCATGTCAGCAAGGCCAGAGCCACTTCGATCTCGATGGTATCGAAGAGATCCTCTGTCTCCTCAACATGGGCTTCTATCGCCCGCCCTCTCAGGGCGCGGCTCATCACTTCTCCGCGGTATTTCACGGCCCTGAAGAGTATGGCTACGTCCCTTGCGTACACCTTTCTTACCGTCTTTGTCCGCGTATCGTAGAAGTCAGTCCCTATTACAGACTGCACAAGACCGGCTATATATTCGGCCTCAGCCTCCTCCTTGCTGAGCTCCTCGATCATATCATCAGCTTCGCCGCCGTCGTCCTCGTCAGCCTCACCGTCAGCCTCTTCACTTCCGTCGAAGAGGATGTGCACCTCGGGTATGAAATCATATTCGGGCAGACAGTCGATGCCTGTATAGAGCATGGCCCGCTCGTCGTATCCCTCCATGATATTGCCGAATACATGGTTGATATATCTGATGGTGGCATCATTTGTCCTGAAGTTGCGTCCCAGGTCGATGGCCGTGCCATGAGCCTCAGCTCCTGAAGTGTAGCGCCTGTACAGTCTCTCAAATATCTCAGGCTCTGCCTGCCTGAATTTGTAGATGCTCTGCTTTACATCACCCACCCTGAACACATTGTCGGGACGGGCCACGCGGCTTATGAGGCTCTCCTGTATGTTGTTGGTATCCTGATACTCATCAACGAAGATGAACCTGAATCTTCTGCGGAGAGTTTCCGCAGCTTCATCATTCTTCAGTATGCGGACGGCAATGTGCTCCATGTCCGCAAAGTCTATTACCCTCTTCTCGCGCTTTTTGGCGTCGTATCTTCTCTCAAACTCCTCGAGCATGCGGAGGTAATACACAGTATATTCGTATGTGGCATTCATCTCAGCCAGGCGTCCCGGGAGATCAGGGATAAGGTATCTCTTTTTGAACTCGTCTATCTCTTTTTTGAGAGCCTTATTAAGATCCTGTACCTCAGCTTTTATCGGCTCATA
>CADATR010000197.1:0-1973 GCA_902790885.1 uncultured Eubacteriales bacterium | reverse complement strand
CCCTTGTTGAAGGTATCGCCTCTATGGCATCGATCAATTCCATGCCGGCTGCTCCCGCAGTAATCATGCTGTATATGTCGCGTACAGCCGCCTCCTGTGCCGCCAGCTTGGCTTCATACATCTCAGGTATACCTGCGTCATCAAACAGCTCTCTGAGCCTTGAAAACGCTCCTGTGACGCTTCTGAATACCGTTTCGGCATCATCGAACATCATCTTCTGAAAGTCCGATCCCTCAAAGGTCCCGGGAGTTACTTTCAGCTGCTCTGCCTTCGCGTATGCCCAGTCAAAGTAGTCCGGCATCGTCCTGAGCTTTGAATAAGCGCTGAGCATCCCGTCCATGAACTGATCGTCGCTGCGCTCTTCGCTGTATAGTCTGAGAAAGGCCCTGAAGCTTTCGCCTTCGATAAGATCATCTTTCGCGAATCCTTCCTCAAAAAGCTCGCTCAGAGCTTCTCTCCTCAGGAGCTCGCACTGCACCTCGTCTGCAACGCTGAAAGACGGTTCCATGTCTGTCATATGGAAGAATTCCTTTATGACCCTCAGGGCAAAGCTGTCTATCGTTGAGATATAAGCCTTATACAGCCTTGTAAGCTGGTCTTTCATGCGCGGCACGTCTTCCGGATGATCTGCCATCCTCTTCTTTATTGCACTGGCCAGTCTCAGCTTCATTTCTGAAGCGGCCGCGTTCGTAAAGGTGACGACAAGCATCTCATCCACGTTGGCCCTGCCTTCGAGGATGATCCTGATTATGCGCTCGATAAGAACTGAAGTCTTGCCCGAACCCGCGGCAGCGGATACGAGGACTGACTTATCCAGCGTCTCTATTGCTTTCTTTTGCTCTTTTGTAAATTCTGCCATGCTCTAATTTTATCCGCCATCAGCTGCTATGTAAACAAAAAGAGGTCACCCGAGTGTACGGAGCTTACTGAAGTAAGTGAGTACACGAGAGTGACCTCTGAAAAAGTCATGCGTAAACTATTGAGCCGTTATACAAGAACGTCGCCTTCCATCCCTTCCGGCACTTCCAGTCCCATGAGGGTCAGCATCGTAGGAGCTATGTCGGCAAGCTTGCCTGTATCCTTCTTGAAAGGTACAGGCTCCTTGCAGATGTGGCAGAGCGGCACGCGTGCGGTGGAGTGCTTTGTTACAGGCTCTCCATTCTCGTCAAGCATGGTGTCGGCATTGCCGTGGTCTGCGGTAAGCAGTATCTGTCCGTCTTTCTCGAATACAGCGTCGCGTATCTGGCCTACCAGACCGTCGAGAGTCTCTATTGCCTTTACAGCCGCGTCGAATACACCTGTATGGCCTACCATGTCAGGGTTCGCGAAGTTCAGGATTATGAGATCGTAAATATCCTTGTTGATCCTGTCTATTACTGTGGCTGCTACTTCAGGAGCGCTCATCTCAGGCTGAAGATCATATGTAGCTACCTTAGGTGAAGGGATCAGTATCCTGTCTTCATTGACATTCGGCTCCTCGACTCCGCCGTTGAAGAAGAATGTTACATGAGCGTACTTCTCAGTCTCAGCGATGCGGAGCTGCTTCAGTCCGAGATCAGCGATGGTTTTGCCCAGTGTCGGATCGACATCCTTAGGAGGATATGCCACCATTACGTTCGGCATCGTAGCATCATACTCAGCCATGCAGACATATGTAAGATCTTTCGGAGCGGACTTTCTTTCGAATCCGTCGAAATCAGGATCTACGAGAGCACGTGTGATCTCTCTGGCTCTGTCAGGTCTGAAGTTGATGAATACCACCGAGTCACCGTCCTTGATCGGAACAGCGTTGATGACTGTCGGCTGTACGAACTCATCCACCTCGTCCTTGGCGTAGGAGTTGTCCATGCATTCCTGAGCGCATGAAGCAGTAAGTCCCTCGCCGAGTGTGAGAGCGTCATAGGCTCTTACGAGACGTTCCCATCTCTTGTCTCTGTCCATCGCGTAGAATCTTCCCGAGATGACGCCAATAC
>CADATR010000196.1 GCA_902790885.1 uncultured Eubacteriales bacterium | reverse complement strand
ATTGAAGACGAAGCCGTTCTCAAGAGTGCATTCCTGTCTGCTGATCCTCGCGACATGATTGGCTTTCATCGTGTCGCAGATGTCATCTATGACTTCCTCAAGCGGGTCTACCTGCAGAGCCTTGTTGTAGTTGTTGTTCGCGAAGGAGAATATGGTAAGATCGGTGATCTCACGGATGGCATCCTCCAGTATACCCAGCTCCTTCTGCGCGTTTTCGGAGAATACTATCTTCTTATCATGTATCTCTTCTATCGATTCAGCTATGTTCCTTGCGTGGTCGGACATTCTCTCGAAGTCTGTCAGGACTCTGAGGTTTTTGCTGACTTCCGCGGATGTTGTTTCATCAAGATCGGACATCGTCAGCTTGAACAGGTAGTTGCCGAGTTTATCTTCGTAGCGGTCTATCACGCTTTCGAGGTCAAATACTCTCTTCAGGCCGTCCTTGCTGTATTCTCTTCTTGTATCGATCGCCCCCATCACGCTTTCGAGGGTCTTGGCCGCCATTGAATCTATTACTTCCTTGGTCTGGGCAAGAGCAAGTGTAGGGTGATCGAGGAATCTCGGCTCGAGCTTGTCCATATCTGCCTTTTCTTCAAGAGCATCCTGCCCCTCAGGGAAGATCTTTGTTACCAGCGCTTCGAGGAGTCCGATCGCCGGCGCCAGGACTATGACTACCGCAAGTCTGTAGAGCGTGTTGGTGAGGGCTACAGATACCATGCTCATCTCCATGGTCATGAAGCTGAAGTGGACGATGGCATTGACTATATAGAAAATGCTTCCGACTATGATGGCACCGAGCACATCAATTATCAGATATACAAACGCGGTCCGCTTTCCGTTTACGCTGGCGCCAAGAGCGCTGAGCATTACAGGAACTGAAGCGCCGATACCGATACCCATGAGGATCGGGAAGGCCATGTCGAATTCCACGGCTCCTGTAACAGCGAGAGCCTGGAGTATACCGACTGCAGCGCTGGCGCTCTGGATCACAGCGGTAACGAGCACACCTATCAGGACTCCGAGGATAGGATTGGTGAAGCTCGTCATCATGTCGATGAAGTGAGGATCGGATCTCAAAGGAACGATCGCCCCGGACATCATGCTCATTCCGTACATGAGAACTGCGAAGCCCAGCATTATTCCGCCGACGTTCTTCTGTGAATTCTTCTTCGAAAACATCCAGAGCACGATACCTATAAGGGCTACCACTCCTGTCAGGACCTCAGTGCTGAACATCGAAGCGATGCCGCCTCCTGAGCCGATGCTGTTGAGCGCGAGCACCCAGCCCGTGATGGATGTGCCGAGGATCGCTCCGAGCACTACTCCGATCGCCTGCTTCACCTGCATCATGCCCGAGTTTACGAAACCGACGACCATAACCGATGTGGCAGATGATGACTGGATGACTGCTGTAACTCCTGTACCCAGCAGGATACCTTTTATAGGATTTCCTGCAAGCTTATACAGCACCATTTCCATTTTGCTTCCTGCTACCTTCTTGAGCGAGTCTCCCATGACCGACATTCCGAAGAGGAACATCGCCACTCCGCCCAGAAGGGAGATTACATTGGTTGCATCCATTGATTTATTCCTTCCTGGTTTTTATAAAAAGAGACTTTTACCGAAAAAGACGGCAAAAGTCTCGCTACTTCGAACATACTCCGGGGCACTCTGTCCCGTACTGACGAAATATGTAACGCATCACTGCGCAAGCTACTCCCTGATAACCACAGTAACTATCACATAAAACACCTTGAAAAGTCAACACTTTATTGAGATACGAAGGCAATTCTTAGCGTGTTTTTGACGGCAGCATGCGCTCGCGGCTGTACCAGGCGTTCCGCCCGTGTCAGCTGCTATGCTTCAAACTTTCCTGCAACCTTTTTGAGGAGTTCTCTTATCTCAAGATGCTGCGGGCAGACCGACTCGCACATACCGCATTCTATGCATTCCGACGCCTTTCCGCTGCCCTCTCCGATGATGGCCTCGTAGGTGCTCCACGGATTGTGCTTTCCGAAAAGAACCTCGTTGTTATAGCACGAGAACATGTTAGGGATCTTTATCTCCATCGGGCAATGGTTCTCCTCAACGCAGTATCTGCACTGTGTGCAAGGAATAGCTCCGAGGGATCCGAACACAGCCGCAACCTTGTTGACAGCCTCGAGCTCCCTGTCGCTGAGCGGAGCGAAGTCTCCGTCGCAGCAGCTGAATGTATTCAGGTTGTCCTCCATCTGCTCCAGGCTGCTCATGCCCGAAAGCACCATCTCGATGCCGTCAAATCCGGCCGCGAACCTGAGCGCGTAGCCGGCATTGCTGCAGTCCGATCCCGTCTCTGCCCTAAGTTCGTCAAATACCTTCTGAGCTTCGTCAGGCAGATTCACCAGATTGCCGCCCCTTACAGGCTCCATCACCAGCACCGGCTTGTTATGCTTGCGGCAGACCTCATATACCTTGCGGCTCTCTACGGAAACGCTCTCGTAATCGAGGTAATTGAACTGTATCTGAACTATCTCTATTTCAGGATATTCGGTGAGCATGCGGTCGAGCACTTCAGCCTTGTCGTGGAACGAGAGTCCGACGTGGCGCACCTTGCCCTCCGCCTTCAGGTCGAAAGCGGTCTCGTAGGCGCGGCACTTCTTAAAGAACTCGAAGTTCTCAGCGTTCTGCGCATGCATCAGAAGGAAATCGAAATACTCGACTCCGCAGGTCTCAAGCTGCAGGTCGATCAGCGGCCTGATATCCTCTTCACACTTGAAGTACTCGTCAGTAAGCTTGTCTGTCAGGACGTACTCGCTGCGGTCGTGTCTCGAGGTGAGGCACTCCCTTACGGCGATCTCGCTCAGGCCGTCATGATATCCATGGGCGGTATCAAAGTAGTTGAAGCCTCTCTCCAGGAACAGATCCACCATTTTGCAGACATGCTCGTTATCGATCTTATCGCCGTTCATCGGCAGCCTCATCATGCCGAAAGCGAGATGCTTTTTGTTTTCACTGAATGCTCTGTTGTTCATCATTTACCCCTTTCTATTGTTTCGTCCGATATCTGTTTCGCGAGATCCCACACGCTCTTTGCGGCAGCGCTCATCTCGTGCGAGGACGATCTCAGCAGGCATATATCCCTGTACATCGA
>CADATR010000195.1 GCA_902790885.1 uncultured Eubacteriales bacterium | reverse complement strand
CGGAGATCTGGAATGGTCTTGACAAATGCTTTTGAATGATGTATAATGGTATATAGAAATTAGCACTCTGATTGTTTGAGTGCTAATTATTTCTAAAGAAAGAGGATGTTAGTATGGAAACAAAGGCATTTCAGGCAGAATCCAAAAAGCTGCTCGACATGATGATCCACTCGATCTACACGCATAAGGAGATCTTCCTGCGTGAGCTGATCTCCAATGCATCGGATGCGATCGACAAGCTGTACTTCCGTTCCCTGACGGACGATTCCGTAGGCATGAGCAAGGACGACTTCTCGATCCGTATCGATCTGGATAAGGACGCAAGAACCATCACCATCACGGATAACGGCATCGGCATGACCGAGGAGGAGCTCGAAAAGAACCTCGGTACCATCGCAAGCTCCGGTTCTCTGGCATTCAAGACGAATAACCAGCTCGAAGGCGATCAGCAGATCATCGGACAGTTTGCTCATCACTTTCACGATACCGTCATGGTCTTTTCTGTATGCCCTGAACACCTTTCTCGGCTCCATCAGCGCCTGAAGGATGGTGAACGGTCCTGTCACCTCAAGGCATACTGTTTCGCCCTGTTCCTTCAGGGCTCTGCATGCGTCTATCACTTCGGCCATTCTGCCCTTTGTGACATCGGCTGCAGGCAGCGCAAGCACGTCATCGCAGGTCTCGCAGATCGGATCCTTCGCCCTCGGTCCGGTATTGGCATCGCCGTAGTTGAGCACGGCGCCCATGGCTTCAGCTTCTACTGTGCGGCAGAAAGGCAGCAGGCAGAAGTCAGCGTTGTCATGCTCTTTGATGGCTCTGGCAAGCACCTGCATGGTTTCGCTGTGCATGTACGCGTCCGGAAACTCGAGGCCGAGACCCGCGGTCACCTCAGCGCTTATGCCTACTGAATTTGAATATGTGCATTTATACTCTCTTATTTCACCCATTTTTATTCCTCTGTATTCAGACAAACGGATCCTCACTGAGTCCGCCGCTTCTGTTGCTGTCCTTAAGGCTGTCGAGCAGCAGCGCAGTTATCTCAGTGCGTCCGCTGTTTACGGATTTTTCAATGTATTCTCTCAGAGCCTCTTTATCCGCAAGTCCGTGCTTCAGCATGTATCTCACGGTCTCGTGGCTCCTTCTGTTTATCGCGAGGTCCAAAAACGACCTCTGGCGCTCTCTTACATACCCGTCGATAAGCTCCGCACCCTCTGCATCATCGGCCTGGCTGTTCTCCATGTATGTAAGAGCGGCAGTGTATCTGGCTGACGGAGGAAGCAGCATGAGCTGTCCTGGACTTATGTGTATTGCCCTGAGGCTCCTGCATCCGCTGAGCGCAGTCCTGGCGACCTTCGTCACCGAAGCCGGTATGCTCAGCTCCGTAAGACCATGGCAGTTCTCAAACATGTCCGTACCGATCATCACGGTTCCTTCAGGAAGCGATACCTCTCTGAGCTGCCAGCAGTTCTGAAAAAGCCCCGCGCCGATGCGGTCCATGCGCTCCGGCATGCGTATCTCTCTCAGCGAGTAGCAGTTCATAAAGGCGTAGTTGCCTATGGATCTTACTGAATCCGGAATGTAAAGCTTCTCGAGTCCGTCCGAACCCGAGAAAGCCAGTTCTTCGATGCTTTCAACACCTTCAGGAACAGAATACTCCGTTCCGACAGCCTCGCTTACCTTTTCAAATGTATGCATTACATCTTTTTCGATCATTCGTTGAGGACTTTTAATATTTTTGCTAAAAAACCCGGATAGGAAAATAATATGTTTAGCAAATATTCCCTATTCAGCTGTTCATCTGTGGATCAGAGTACCGAAAACCCGTTTTGAGGGCATATTTGTAAAGTAAACTTTACGTTATTTGTAAAGCAGACTTTACATCGTTTGTTCTGAGTTTTGGTTTTGCTAAACATACAGATTTCTCCGGATCTGTTTTTAGCAATTTTTTGAAAACTCCTTTTTCAGCATCAAAATGATCCTACTCTGCGAAAGTCTTTACTGTTCTGAGCACCGTCTGCACGTTGCTGAGCGGTGAACCCATGCCCAGCCCGCACGCAGGCGATATTATGTCGGAGCCGTTGCTGTAGCAGGCTCTTGTAAGCTTCTCTACTGTCTTCTCCTCCTGCATCTCGATGGCGAATGTGCTCACATTGCCCATGATGACTTTATCAGGAAGGTTCTTTCTTGCCTCTCTGAGCGAAACGACAGCATCAAAGCTGAACGCGTCGCTGTGGATCTTCGCCACCTTGTCGTATACGGACTTCATCTGGCCGCAGATGTGGACTATCATCTTTGCGCCCCTTGCCTGTACTGCATCTACCACCTGATTGATATATGTGACCGCGTATTCGTCGAAGAATTTAGGTCCGAGTATCTCTCCCGTTCCGCTCGGGTCTGAAAGCGCTATAACATCAGCGCCCGCGTCTATCATCGCAAGAGCGAATCTGATGAGATCGTCTGTTACGAACTGCATGTACTCGTGAGCAAGCTCTCTCTTCTGTCTGAGCTGCTTGTAGTATCTTGTAGGCTCGCATACAGAGCTGGCCACACTTACCGGTCCTACGATGTTTCCGATAATAGGAACGTCCTTCGTCTCGGCTCTCAGGAGCCTGATGGCATCGAGTGTTACCTTGGCCCTGCCGGCGTTGAGATCCATCGGAGTGAGCTTTTTATAGTCCTCTACGGTGTCGATCGCATAGCCCGTCACATGCGGCTCAAAATACTGTGTGCCCATTGTGCATGTAGCGCCGAGAGCCTCAGCCTCTACAGTCATGCAGAAAGGCACGCCGTAGTTTTCAAAGCAGTCATTGTCATATATCGCCTTCGCGAGGTCAGCCATCATTCTGGCATCAGTGTGAGCCTCAGGCAGATATACGCCGCAGACATCCTGCAGAGCCTTGGTGACCATGTTCATCATTCCTCCCGGGCAGATGCAGGCAGGTCTGTCGGCCTTCATACCGGAGAGTATCTTTATAAGTCTTTCATTAGCAGTTGTCATAATTGTTCCTCTATTAGTATTTTTTGATCATATAATGACCGCGACGGGTGACTCGAGAACGCCGGTACTTAGCGACTGGCAAGCCGAAGGCGCTGACAGAGCTTAGTACCGCTGCGTTCGAATGTCAGCGAGAGCGTGCCCGGCGG
>CADATR010000194.1:926-4076 GCA_902790885.1 uncultured Eubacteriales bacterium | reverse complement strand
CCTGTCATGCTGATATCACCTCCGCTGCTTCAGTACGGAGAATGGGTAATGGATGACGATCTGCTTGAGGAGTCACAGGAGCTCGGAAACGAGTACCGCGAGCTGGCGGACAGAAAGGGATACCTGTTCGCGGATTCCGGAGAATGGAACATTGAGATGACATTCGACGGCGTGCATTTTTCACCTGAAGGGCATGCTGTGTTTGCCGAAAGGCTGCAGGAAGTGCTGAATGGCTTAGTGATGTCAGCAGAATAGAGAACGTAAACCGATGCGCGAAACGGGGACATTCCCCGTTTTTTTATTAGGAAAATCCTATGAAAATAGTCGGGATTAGCTTGACAAAAAGCACGAGGTTAGATATAACTAACGGTAGTTAAAGACACCTAACATTACAGGAGGGGCATGATGGAATTAGCTTATGCACTAAATAAAAAAGCGGCAGCCACGGATGTCGAAAGCGAATCGGTAAATGCTGACAACAGAACGCTGCTGGATGCTGAACCGGGACAGACTTATATCATCAAGGAGATAAACACAGATGATGATGACATGAATTCGTTCCTGTTCAGGCTCGGATGCTATCAGGGAGAGCCTATAACTCTTATCTCAAAAAAGAAGAACAACTGCATCGTTGTAATAAAGGACGGCAGATATAACCTGGATAAGATGCTCTCTGAAGCTATCCTTATCTAGTTATTATATGGAAAGTTATATATAAGGAGGTATTTCAAATGAGGATTGCTTTTGCCGGTAACCCTAACAGCGGCAAGACCACCATGTACAATGCCCTTACAGGCAGAAATGAAAAGATCGGAAACTGGGGCGGGGTTACTGTAGGAAGTAAAGAGTTCAAACTAAAGGATGAGTTCGCGGGAGGCAAGGATGTTATCGCTGTAGACCTCCCTGGCGCGTATTCGATGTCACCGTTCACACCGGAAGAGGGTATAACGAGCGAATACGTACGCACGGCAAATCCTGACGCGATCGTCAATATCGTAGATGCTACAAATCTGAGCAGATCGCTGTTCTTCACAACACAGCTTCTTGAGCTCGGGATCCCTGTGGTTGTTGCACTCAACAAGACTGATATCAACGAGAAGGAAGGCACCAAGATCGATGCGGACAAGCTCTCCGCAAAGCTGAACTGCCCTGTGTTCAAGACAGTATCCACAGAGAACAAGGGACTGGCAGAAATGATAGCCAAGGCGATCTCTCTTGCCGGAACTTCGCAGAAGGCGCCATACCTGCAGGCAGATATCAACCTGCATGATAAAGCGGCGGTAGACGCTGAGGACCGCAAGCGTTACAGCTTCGTCAACAGCATCGTCGCAGATGTAGAGACAAGAAAGACGCTGTCTGCTGAAACGACTTCAGCTGACAAGGTCGACGGAGTGCTTACGAACCCAATCGCCGGTATCCTGATCTTCGCGCTGGTAATGTGGGGAGTGTTTTGGGTATCGCAGGCATGGCTCGGACCTCTCGTCGCGGACTGGCTGGTCGGATGGATCGAGACCTTCCAGGGTTGGGTCGCCGGACAGCTCGAGAACAGCCCGGCTATCATATCCGCTCTGCTTGCTGACGGTATCGTCGGCGGTGTAGGAGCCGTAGTCGGATTCCTGCCGCTCGTAATGGTAATGTACTTCCTGATCGCCCTTCTCGAGGACTGCGGATACATGGCACGTGTAAGCGCCGTAATGGATCCTATCTTCAAGAGAGTAGGTCTTTCCGGAAAGTCTGTCATTCCTGTAGTTATCGGCACAGGCTGCGGTATCCCGGCCATCATGGCATGCCGCACCATCCGTGATGAAAGAGAGAGAAGAGCCACAACGATGCTCACCACTTTCATTCCTTGCGGAGCAAAGATCCCGGTCATCGCTCTCTTTGCAGGAGCGTTCTTCAGCGGAGCAGGCTGGGTAAGCACACTTTCGTATTTCCTCGGACTCCTGCTGATCTTCCTCGGAGCGCTGCTGATAAAGGCTATCACCGGTTATAAGTACAGAAAGTCGTTCTTCATCATGGAGCTTCCTAAGTGGAAGGCTCCGAGCCTGAAGTTTGCCTTCAGATCGATGATGGAGCGTGCAAGAGCATACATCATCAAGGCTGCAACTATCATTCTGGTATGCAACACTGTCGTACAGGTGATGCAGAGCTTCAACTGGAGCTTCCAGCCGGTAGAGGAAGGCGCTGAGAGCACTTCGATCCTGGCTTCGATCGCTAGCCCGTTCGCTGTCCTGCTCATCCCTCTGGGATTCGGAGTATGGCAGCTCGCTGCAGCAGCCATCACAGGCTTCATCGCAAAGGAAAACGTTGTAGGAACTCTGGCTGTAGTATACGGCCTGACAGCCTTCATCGATACGGAAGAGCTCGCCATGACAGGCGGAGCAAACACCGTAGCGATGACGATGGGACTCACATCCGTAACAGCTCTTGCTTACCTCTTCTTCAACCTCTACACACCGCCGTGCTTCGCTGCCATCGGCGCCATGAATTCAGAGATGAAGAGCAGGGGATGGCTCTGGGGAGCTATCGGACTCCAGCTCTGTACCGGCTACACAGTAGCATTCCTGATCAACCAGTTCGGAACACTCTTCACAGATGGTCACTTCGCAGCAGGTTTCGTTCCTGGACTGATCGCTGAAGCATGCATGGTAGCTGCTGTAGTGCTGATCGGAAAGAAAGTAAGATCGCACTTCGATGAGCAGTATGAGCTTCACAAAGCTGCAAAAGCAGCAAAGGCAACAGCATAACTACCTGTATTGTGGTTTTTAACTGGCGCGAAGCGCGGCGTTATTACACGCCGCGCATCGTGCTGTGTATAAAGTAAAAAAGGAGGACGGTGCTTTGAATATGGCTACTGTAATAGCAATAATAGCTATAGCGGCGATACTGTTCTTCGCCGTCAGATATATCTATAAGGAAAAGAAAAAGGGCACAACCTGCATAGGGTGCCCGTATGCGGATTCCTGCCCGAGACATCAGTCAGGATACAGCTGCGCTGATCCGCATGATTTTCAAAACCAATAACATCCTCATAATCGATTATCATTCCAGAAGAATGATCTGTAGCGGAAAGCCCTCTGGCGATCAATGTCAGCAGGGCTTTTGCTTAAAAACCTTTTTGTCCGGCCGTGAATGGGTATAATCAATACA
>CADATR010000194.1:0-828 GCA_902790885.1 uncultured Eubacteriales bacterium | reverse complement strand
AATGGACGAAGGATTCGATCTGCAGAAATATCTTACTGAAGGCGTTGAGCAGGTAGTCAAAGACGCGCTGAAAGCCACACTTAAGGATCCCCGCGAGAGCGCTTTTCTGGTAAAATTCGCTGCCGCCTGCACTGCCGCTGACAAAAGAAGGGCTGAAAATGAGAAGAACGGACTTCACGTTCCGTCATATCTTATCGCGAGCATAACCTCAAGCTGCAATCTTCACTGCGAAGGATGCTACTCGCGCGCGAATGATGCTACTACCGACTGCGCTCCTTCGATGCAGCTCACAGAGGAAGAATGGATGAAGATATTCCGCGAAGCGGAGGAGCTTGGAGTGAGCTTCATACTTCTTGCCGGCGGTGAGCCTATGCTCAGATGGGACGTTATAGAATCGGCGGGAGAGATGAAAAACATCATGTTCCCGGTCTTTACCAACGGAACCTTCATGAGCGACAGACACCTGGAGCTGCTTGATAAGTGCCGCAGAGCGACAGACACCTGGAGCTGCTTGATAAGTGCCGCAACATCGTACCTGTGATCAGCATAGAGGGCGAGCGCGAGGAGACTGACGCCAGAAGAGGCGAGGGTGTTTACGATACGGTAATGGAGAAGATGGACAAGCTCCACGCCATGGGTATCATTTACGGCGTTTCCGTTACTGTCACAAAAGAGAATATGGAGAAGGTCTATTCTGAAGGCTTCCTCGATTCGCTGAGATCGCGCGGCTGCAAGGCTGTATTCTATATCGAGTTCACTCCTGTCTCAGAAGAAGGCGAGCATCTGGCGCCTGATGACGACGACAGGGAGTATATGGCCGCGAGAGTC
>CADATR010000193.1 GCA_902790885.1 uncultured Eubacteriales bacterium | reverse complement strand
AGATCGCCTCTCGCGATCACTATCTCATCGCAATACGGGATCAGCTCACTGATCCTGCTCAGGCCATTGAGATTCTCTATCTTGGCGAACAGCCTGATATCGCTGCAGCCCGCATCATCGAGAGCCTTCCGGACTTCCATGAGGTCCTCTTTGCTGCGGACAAACGGCTGCATCACAGCCGTCACGCCGAAGTCCTTCGCGCAGCTGATGTTTTCAACATCTGCCTGTGTCATGACAGGAGCGTTGATGGTGAGCCCCGGAAGAGCGATGCTTTTTCTGCTTTCGAGCATGCCGCCACGAACGACGCGCAGCTTCAGTTCCGGCCCGCCGCAATCACTCTGCACGAGCTCGGTCCTGAGCATGATCTTTCCGTCATCGAGGAGCACATCCTGCCCGTCATGCTTCAGCATTTCATTGATGACTGCCTGAGGGAACGGGATCGCGTCTACATCCAGCAGCCCACTCTCGATCAGTTTAATTGGCGCTGCAAGGCGGCCGACTCTGAGCTCAGGCCCCTGCATGTCTATCATCAGTTCAGGCTTTACACCGCACTTTTCGGCCGCTTCAAAGTAAGCCGCGATAGTGTCCGACGCGCCCTCAAGACTTGTGTGGGACAGATTCAGCCTGATGCCGTCCATCCCTTCTCTGAACATCCTTTTCAGCATCTCCGGGTCGCTGCACGCAGGTCCCAGTGTGCCATATATTTTTACTTTTTTATTGCTTTCAGTTCTCAATAGCTTTCCTCTGTTACAGTGTTTTCGCCTGCAGCGGTTTCCGCGGAACTATTCTCCGGTACTTCACCGAAGGGTAACCTATGACCAGGCAGGTCCTGACTTTGTGCCCTTTAGGCAGCTTCAGCATTTCTCTCAGCTTGCGGCTGAGCTTTGTGCACGAAACGAAGAATCCGCTGTACAGCACTCCGAGTCCCAGGCTTTCCGCCATGATCTCCATGTAAGCGCTCGCGAGTCCTGCGTCCGTTTTGCTCTTGCCCGAGACTACGATCACCAGCGGTGCACCTTTGAAGAAGAAGTTATCAGTTATGTTGAATCTCTCCGCAAGCGACGCGAATTTCCCGGCCAGACCGATACCTTTACGGAATAATTCCACGCATATCGCTTCAGCTTCAGCCTGTCTGCTGCCGAGTATCGTATAAGCAACTTTCTGCGAGTTGCCGCCTGTCGGACTGTATCTGCCGGCTTCGAGTATTTTATCGAGCTTCTCCTGCTCTACCGGCTGATCCGTAAATTGCCTTATCGACCTTCTGCTCCGCATCGCCGTAAGCAGAGTATCTGCCGGGATCTCCGTCATCGGCACCACAGCTTCATCCTTGCATTCATAGCCGGCCATCGTCACAGCACCCTGCGGACAGATCGCGTAGCAATGACCGCACTCGATGCAGCCGCCTTTGTTTGTATGCGCCTTGCCGCCCTCGATATATAAATAGCTGCTCACGCAGTCCTTCGCGCAAAGTCCGCAGCCGATGCACTTTTCTTCATTTATAATAATCGGATTCATGATCCCTCCTGTTCTCAATACCGCTCCGGATCAGGCTCGCCATAACAGCAAGCTGTCAGATCGCCATTATTCTAACATAAATCGTCACTGCTGACCTCGATTGCAGTAAACATGAGGACTTTTTCCGGCAGTACCACAACTTATAAGCAGACTAGAAGAGGCTTCCGGTATAATGAGGAAGTCTCTTTTTATGAATTCAGATATATGCAAAGAGACAGGGGTTAACGCCCTGCCTCTCTTTCCTTTAAATCTTATATCGTTTCGATTTTGATCAGATTTGTGTTGCCCGATATGCCTGTTGTGCCGGCTCCGGTGATGATGATCTTATCCCCCTCTTTAAGGTCCATAGCCTCGATTGCAGCTTTCTTTGCCATGTAGAACAGCACCTCTGTTGACGGAACGATCTCGAGCATTTTCGGAGTAACTCCCCACGAGAGCGCGAGTGAACGCCATGTCTTCTCATTCGTGGTAAGTCCGACGATGTCTACCGGCGAGCGGAAGCGCGATACCATCTTCGCGATGCGGCCCGACATAGTGCAGGCCACTATAGCGTTGGCGCATACATCCATAGCCATTCCGCATGTCGCGTGCGAAATAGCGTCCATGTCGTTCTTGATCGTGAAGTCATGCTGATAGAATTTCTTCTTGTAATCGATGTTGCGCTCTGCTTCTTCGGCGATCTTCGCCACGTCGGGCCGGTTGGTGATATACATTAATTTAAGAGGCATGCCCCTGTTCTCCTATCTTCTGTTCCTGTACTGTCTGTCCCTTGTTCTCGTTGTCTGCGTTTGCCAGAACCTTGAAGATGGTCATAAAGAAGATCTTTACATCCAGAAGGAATGTGCAGTGGTCGATGTACCAAATGTTAAGTCTGATCCTTTTGTGCCACTCGACGTCTTTCCTGCCGTTTACCTGGGCCCAGCCTGTGATGCCCGGTCTCATTTCAAACATCCTGAGTTCTTCCTGGGTATATTTGTCGATCGTCCAGGGATGATAGGTTAGCGGCGGGCGCGGGCCGATGAGGCTCATATCACCTTTCAAAATATTGACGGCCTGAGGCAGCTCGTCGATTGACGTGGCGCGGATGATCCTTCCGACCTTCGTCACTCGGCTGTCGCCTTTTCCGCTGTATACGCCGGAGCCTGTGTGCTCCGCGTTGACCACCATAGAGCGGAATTTGTACATATTAAAAGTCTTGTGGTCTTTGCCGAGTCTCACCTGCTTGAAGATGACCGGTCCCTTGGACTCCAGTTTGATCGCGATAGCCGTGATCAGAAATACGGGCCACAGGACCAGCAGAACGCAGGTCGAGATGATAATATCGAGGCCTCTCTTAATGTGGTTCTTATACATGTGCATTCCCTCTGTTAATCAATCAATTTATACAGAATGTCTTATACGTTTTAGTGGTCTATAAATAGCATCGCATAACGGTGTAACTATTAATGTAGCGCTCTTTGCTGTCAAATTACAATAGGTATTTACGAAAACACTTCGAAACTGGCAGTATTTTGACCAATATGGGATGTTTTCCTCATTATTTGGTTTTAATTCACCCCTTCCTTGTAATCTCCCCCACCCTCTGCCATAATTAGATTGGATTATTATCTTCCGATATATCGGACGCCAACAATTATCTTCTCTTCAGGAGGTTCCCCCTATGAAAAGGCA
>CADATR010000192.1 GCA_902790885.1 uncultured Eubacteriales bacterium | reverse complement strand
ACTATCCTCAAGGCGGACCGCATACTTGTCGTCAAGGGCGGCGTGATCGCGGAGCAGGGCACGCACGATGAACTTCTGGCTCTCGGCGGCACTTACAAGGAGCTCTACGAGACTCAGTTCCGCCAGGCCATAGACAGTGAGGCTGCGAAGGCTGATGATGAGCCGGGTGACGGCCTCGATACTGCGGCGCTGTCGACTAAGTACGCGGTGCGTAAGATAACGGAGTCGGATATCTCGGCGGTTTACCGGCTGGCCAAGTCGAACAGGCGCTACTACAGGTATCTCGGGAGGATACCGACCCGCGAAAGTCTGACGGAGATCATCTCTGAGGTGCCGGACGGAGTCCCTGTAAAAAGGAAGCACTTCGTCGGTTTCTTTGATGAAGACGATGTGCTGATCGCGGTGATGGATCTCATCACCGGCTACCCTGAGAGCGATGATGCCTTCATCGGCTGGCTGATGGTGGCGGGCGACCTGCAGGGGCAGGGCGTGGGCTCGGGCATCTTCGCGGATGTGAGAGCTGCGCTTAAGGCGGCGGGCTACGATTACATATCGCTCGCGGTTATAAAGAAGAATGAAGAGGCTATCCGCTTCTGGCAGGGACAGGGCTTCAGCATGGTCGAAGAGACTGTCAGCACAGATGGATACGAAGTGTATAAATATGCCAGGGACATTTAGCTATGGATAAACCGGTTTTCAGAAAAGCTTCGGGTGATGACCTTGAAGCCATAGTGAGGATATATGACAAAAGCCACGACGCTGAGGAGGCCGGGCTCACAACGACAGGCTGGCTCAGAGATGTCTATCCGGTAAGAGCGGTCGCCGAAGCATCGCTTGCGCGCGACGACATGTATGTGGCTGAGGTTGATGGCAATGTGGTTGCGTCAGGAGTGATCAATCAGATCCAGGTAGACGTCTATGCGGACTGTGACTGGGTGTACAAGGGGCCTGACGACGATGTATCGGTGCTCCACACGCTGGTCGTTGACCCTGACGCGCGCGGCATGGGCATTGGCCCTGCATTCGTGCGCTTCTGGGAAGACCTCGCCCGGCGCGATAACTGTTCGATCTTAAGGATCGACACCAACGCCAGAAACAAGAGGGCGCGCGCGATGTACGCGAAGCTCGGATATGTTGAGACAGACATCGTGCCTACGGTGTTCAATGGAATCCCGGGGGTAGACCTCGTACTCATGGAGAAGTTCAATGGGACGGAGATCCAGCAGCGCCTGAGAGGGATGCAGGATGTCAAATATGCGGACTTCCAGATAGCGCTCATACCCGGAAAGGAACGTGAGGGGACCATCGGCGTAAGGACGCCGCGGCTCAGGGCTCTCGCGAAAGAGCTGTACAGGAGTGCAGATCACGACAATGCCTGCGAGGATTTCCTGGCCGTGCTCCCGCACAAATACTTTGACGAGATGCAGCTGCACGCATTCATCATCTCTGAGATCAAAGACTTTGACGCGTGCATGAGCGAGGTGGAGCGCTTCCTTCCTTATGTAGATAACTGGGCAACTTGCGATCAGCTCTCGCCTAAGGTGTTCGGAAAAAAGAAGGGCGGCAGGCTTGTTCACGGAGAAGCCATGCTCGAACATATCGACAGATGGCTGGAATCGGATTACACTTACACTGTCCGCTTCGGCATCGGCATGCTCATGCAGCATTTCCTTGACGGGGACTACGATAAGTCTTACATGGACAGGGTCGCTGCCGTCAGGTCGGAAGAATATTACATCAACATGATGATCGCATGGTATTTCGCGACCGCTCTCGCAAAGCAGTACGATGACGCATTGGGGGTGCTCATCGATAAAAAGCTCGATGTGTGGACGCATAACAAGGCGATACAGAAGGCGGTCGAAAGCCGCCGCATAAGCGACGAAATAAAAGGGTATCTGAGGACGCTTAAGAGAAAATAGTTTTTTTGGAGGAATTATATTATGCCCGTTTTTGTTACGCTGCTGATAGTCGCACTGGCTGTCAGTGCAATCGGTTTTAAGAAGTACGTCTGGTTTATTTCAATTGGATACGGATTCGCCGTACTGGCCATCGGAGTGGCTCTGCTGGTGATATTCCGCGGAAGCATAGATGCGGGGCTCATCGCGGCCTGCGTGCTGTTCATACTCTACGGCGCAAGGCTCGGCGGTTACCTGGCATACCGCGAACTGAAGAGCGGCTCCTACAACCGCAAGATGAAGACTGAGATCAAGGACGGCAAGGGAATGCCGCTCATCGCAAAGATCGGCATTTGGGTGTCGGCCGCGCTGCTCTATGTGTGCGAGACCTCACCGGTAATGTTCAGGCTCGAGAACGGAAAGGGAACTGACGGATTTGTCATCGCAGGCATCATCATTATGGTCTGCGGACTCGTGCTTGAGACAGCTGCCGATCTTCAGAAGAATGCAGCCAAAAAGCTGAACCCGGGCAGGTTCGTCGACACCGGGCTATACAAACTCGTGAGATGCCCTAACTACCTTGGCGAGATGACTTTCTGGACGGGAGTATTCGTGACGGGTCTCAACTCGAACAGCGGAGTCTGGCAGTGGATCGCAGTGCTTACCGGATACCTCGGCATCATATACGTGATGTTCGGAGGAGCCAGAAGGCTCGAGATGAGGCAGAACCGCACTTACGGTGATGATCCGGAGTATCAGAAGTATGTGAAGACCACGCCGATTATGATACCGTTCATTCCGCTTTACAGCGTAGAGAAATACAAGTGGCTTGTAGCTTAATGCAAAGGAAAACATGAGTCAGATAAGCATTTTTGACAGTGTGAATAACAACAGCAGCCAGCCGCTCGCGGCGAGGATGCGCCCGCGCAATCTTGATGAATTCGTGGGGCAGCAACATCTCGTAGGCGAGGGCAAGGTGCTGCGCAATCTTATAGAGCGCGACAGTGTGTCCTCGATGATATTCTGGGGACCGCCGGGCGTCGGCAAAACCACGCTCGCGCAGATAATAGCGGCAAGGACGGACGCGCAGTTCATTACATTCAGCGCGGTCACGAGCGGCATCAAGGATATAAAGACCGTGATGCAGCAGGCCGACAAGATGACTGCCGTCGGAGCGCGCACCATCGTTTTCGTGGATGAGATCCACAGATTCAACAAGGCTCAGCAGGATGCCTTTCTGCCTTTCGTTGAAAAGGGCAGCATCATCCTGATCGGAGCCACGACCGAGAACCCGTCGTTCGAGGTTA
>CADATR010000191.1 GCA_902790885.1 uncultured Eubacteriales bacterium | reverse complement strand
AGCATGGCAGGCATGCCGTTTCAGCCGTTCACAGGCCAGAGTGGCGCACGCAGGCCGTTCAGAGTAAGGGCGGGGAAGACTTCGACCGGCATTTTCATCTATCCGGGATATGAGTTCACAATAGTTGACGCTCTCATAACCAACTTCCATCTGCCGAAATCCACTCTTCTGATGCTCATATCCGCTCTATATGACAGAGAAGAGATACTGAAGGCATATGAGATCGCTGTAAAAGAGCAGTACAGATTCTTCAGCTACGGCGATGCAATGCTTATAAAATAGGAGACCACAATGGGCAATTCCGCACTGATTTTCGAATTACTTCACAAGGACGCCGGCACTAAGGCCAGAAGAGGGCGCATAACCACTCCTCACGGCGTGATCGAGACTCCTGTTTTTATGCCTGTAGGCACACAGGCGACTGTCAAGTCGATGAAGCCTGAGGACGTTGAGCGCACGGGAGCGCAGATCATCCTCGGCAATACATATCATCTCTACCTGAGGCCGGGCAGCGACATCATAAGGGAGGCCGGAGGTCTTCATAAATTCATGAACTGGAACAAACCTATACTGACCGACAGCGGCGGGTATCAGGTGTTCAGCCTTGGCCACATGCGCAAGATCACCGAAGAAGGCGTAAAATTCCAGTCATATATCGACGGAAGCAGACACATGCTGACGCCTGAGAAGTCAATAGAGATACAGACAGATCTCGGGTCGGACATCATGATGGCGTTTGACGAGTGTGCTCCGCCTGATGCCGATCACGACTATATCGAGAAGTCGCAGGCAATGACCACACGCTGGCTCGAAAGATGCATAGCGGCTCATAAGAATACTGAAAAACAGGCTCTTTTCGGAATCATGCAGGGCGGATTTTTCCGCGATCTCAGAGAGAAGAGCGCTGAGGCAATAGTAAGATTCGATCTGCCTGGTTATGCCATCGGCGGCATCTCGGTAGGCGAAACCAAAGAAGAGTATATAGGAGTCCTCGATTACGCTCCCGATCTTCTGCCGGAGAACAAACCGCGCTACGTAATGGGAATCGGTACACCTGACTATATTTTCGAGGCGGTGGAGCACGGCGTCGACATGTTCGACTGCGTGGAGCCTACGAGGATCGCACGACACGGCATGGCCATGACGAGCCAGGGCCGCATCAGCATCAAGAATGCCAGATTCGCCAGGGACTTCGGCCCGCTCGATCCTGAATGCGACTGCTACACCTGCAGGAATTACAGCAGGGCTTACCTGAGACACCTTTTCAGGGAGGGGGAGAACCTTTCCCACATGCTCCTTTCAGAGCATAATCTCAGATTCCTGTCGCACATGTGTGAAGGAATACGGAAGTCCATCGAAGAAGACAGGTTCGCGGAATTCAAAGCCGAATTCTACTCAAAATACTACGGAGAGACTATGTGAAAGTACTGTCCATAAGAGTAAAAAGAGAATTCCTCAACAAGGATGAGTGCCTTCGCGAGGCAAAAGCCATACTCTCTGAAGGGAAGATCAGCGGTATGAGCGAAAAGCAGCTTGCGCGTGAGATATATTCCCATGCGCTGGCTTTTTTCGTCTGCGATAAGATACCTCCGCTCCGCTGGATCAAAAGATATGCTGACCCCATAGACATGCAGGACGGCGGAGACAAACCCTTCAGGAGGGCGATGTTCGCGGCTTCATGGATAATGACAAAAGGAAAGAAACATAATGGAGCTTAAAGATACTATCATATTGAATACAGATAAGCTCTGCCCGGCTGCCGAACACTGCGGCGGATGCATATATCAGGGCACCGGTTACGCTGAGCAATACAGGCAGAAAGACAAGGCTGTAAGGCGTCTGCTCGACAAACACGATATCGATGAGTCGGTCTATCTCGGTATGGAGCCGGCGATATGCACGGGCGGATACAGAAACAAGATGGAGTACACCTTCGGAGATCTCGAAAAAGGAGGGGAGCTCGAGCTTGGCATGCATTACAAGGGCCGCTGGATGTCCATAATCACCACGGATGAATGCCAGCTGGTACCTGCGTCCTTTAACGTGGTACTCCGCGCTGTGCTCGAATTCTGCCGCTCAAAGGGGTACCGGCCATATCACCGCAAGACTCATGAGGGCCTGCTTCGCAATCTCATTGTCAGATGCGGAGTAAGGACAGGTGAGCTGCTCGTAAACATAGTGACAGCAAGCGACGGCGCCGCGAACGGATCAAATGCGTATTTTGACGAGGACGGATTCAGGGACATGCTTCTCGGACTCGATACCGGCAACATGAAGATCATCGGAATCATGAGGACTATGAATGACAGCCTGGCTGACGCTGTCATCGATGAAGGACATAAAATACTCTGGGGCCGTGACTACTATAACGAAGAGATCCTTGGCCTAAAGTTCAAAGTAAATGCCTTTGCTTTCTTCCAGACAAACATCGATGCGGTAGAAAGGTTATACGCCGATGTGCTTGAGACAGTGCCTGATGTAAGCGGAAAGACCGTATACGACCTGTACTGCGGCACCGGCACCATTTCACAGCTGATGGCTTCAAAGGCAAAGGACGTCTACGGGATCGACATCGTTGAGGATTCCATCGAGGCGGCGAGGTCAAACACGGAGCTCAACGGAATCACCAACTGCCATTACATATGCGGAGACGTGAAAGAGAAGCTCGATGAGATACCCGAGAAGCCTGATGCGATAGTGGTAGACCCTCCGCGTGCGGGCATACATGACAAGGCAGTTGCAATGCTCTGCAGATACGGCATAGATGAGATCGTATACGTGAGCTGCAATCCGAAGACGCTGTGCATAAACCTCGACAGCTTCCGCGCGAACGGATACGAAATAAGCTCCATAAGAGCGTATGACAACTTCCCTATGACAAAGCACGTGGAGTGCGTGTGCCTGATGACACGAGTCAGGTAAGACAAAGATTGTGAGCAGAGCAAATGTCGAAACAGATGACGCAGGAAGAACGTCTGGATTATCTTCTTGAAGAGTTCAAGGCAGATTCCGGAACGTACAGGGATATAGAAACTCCCCGGAATACAGATGGCAAACAAAAGATCCTGAGATCACTCATGAACATCAGGATGCCGCGTGCCATGTCTTCAGATGTGATCCGCATCCAGGATGAGTATCTGAAAGGGCGCAGCGAAGAAAAGGGGATTGTCACACTCTCAGATATACCGGAGATCAGAGAAGGGCTTTCAGTCTGGCAGGGAGATATCACAAGGCTTGCCGT
>CADATR010000190.1 GCA_902790885.1 uncultured Eubacteriales bacterium | reverse complement strand
GGTTCTGCTGAAAAAAGCAAAGCCAAGGTATTAGATCAGCAACTCAATGCAATAATGCGGTTATAGATCGCAGACCGTAGATCGCGGATTATAAACAAGAGCGATGGGATATACCCCATCGCTCTTTAAAATTGCTCTATGACTAAATCATCATTGTCCCATCGTTATCAGCTTTATCTATAGATGAGTTTTTCACCATCTGTATCGCATACGAGATGCTGTCCGTCGATTATATCTCCGCGGATAATGCCTTCGGCGATCTCTGTCTCGACGTGCTGCTGGAGATAACGCTTGATCGGTCTTGCGCCGTAGTGAGGATCGTATGCCTCGTTCGCTATGAACTCGAGCGCTCCGTCTGTGATCTCCAGAGTGATCTCACGATCCTGCAGCCTGTTTCGGATATCCTTGAAGGACAGTTCGATGATGCCCTTGATCTGATCCTTGGTGAGCGGACTGAACAGGATTATGTCATCGATACGGTTGAGGAACTCAGGCCTGAATCCGGCTCTAAGCTTCTGCATTACCTTCTCCTGCACTTCAGGATCGATGGTGCCATCGTCTCTCATGTTGTCGATGAGGTCGACGCTTCCGATGTTCGATGTCATGATGACTATGGTGTTCTTGAAGTCTACTGTCCTGCCCTGATTGTCAGTCAGCCTGCCGTCATCGAGAAGCTGAAGCAGTATATTGAACACATCAGGATGTGCCTTTTCGATCTCGTCGAACAGTATCACGCTGTAAGGTTTGCGGCGCACCGCTTCTGTCAGCTGGCCGCCCTCGTCATATCCGACATACCCCGGAGGCGCTCCTACCAGTCTGGACACTGAATGTTTCTCCATGTATTCGGACATATCTATTCTGATCATATTTCGCTCTGTATCGAAGAGTGATTCCGAAAGCGCCTTCGCAAGCTCTGTCTTACCAACACCCGTAGGACCGAGGAATATGAACGAACCGATTGGCCTGTTTTCATCCTTGAGCCCGGCTCTTGCGCGCAGTATAGCCTGAGATACGGCCTTCACGCCCTCTTCCTGACCGATCACCCTCTTGTGCAGAATATCCGGCAGTCTGAGGAGTTTATCTCGCTCGGTCTCAACAAGCTTTGCCACAGGGATGCCAGTCCAGCCGGATACGACCTCAGCGATCTCTTCTTCAGTTACTTCTTCCTGAAGGAGCCTCTCCTCTTCGGCCTGGTCAGCTGCGGCCTTTTTCTCCTCGAGCTGTCTTTCGAGATCAGGAAGCACGCCGTACTTGAGCTGAGCACCCTTTTCGTAGTCTGCCATCCTCTCGGCATCTTCTATCTCGAGTCTTATATCCTCTATCTGCTTTTTGAGGTTCTTCACCTCGACTATGCTGTTCTTCTCATTCTGCCAGCGGGCGGTCATTCCGGCGCTCTCGTCCTTCAGTTCCGCAAGTTCCTTTTCGAGGGCTTCGAGCCTTGCCTTAGAGCCCTTGTCCTCTTCCTTACTAAGAGCCTGCTTCTCTATCTCGAGCTGAGTTATCTTTCTGGATATCTCGTCGAGCTCGGCCGGCATGCTGTCGATCTCTGTCCTTATACGGGCTGCTGCCTCGTCCATGAGGTCTATCGCCTTGTCAGGCAGGAACCTGTCGCTTATGTATCTGTCCGAAAGGGTCGCGCACGCGATCAGAGCGCTGTCTGTGATCCTTACGCCGTGGTGGATCTCGAATTTCTCCTTGAGGCCTCTAAGTATCGAAATGGTGTCTTCGACGCTCGGCTGATCTACCAGAACTTTCTGGAATCTTCTCTCAAGAGCAGCGTCCTTCTCGATATTCTTCCTGTACTCGTCAAGAGTCGTGGCGCCTATGCAGTGGAGCTCGCCCCTCGCAAGTTTAGGCTTAAGAAGGTTGCCGGCGTCCATCGCGCCTTCAGCGCTTCCCGCGCCTACTATATTGTGGATCTCATCAATAAAGAGGATGATACGGCCTTCCGACTTCTCTATCTCGTTGAGTACAGCCTTAAGACGCTCCTCGAACTCGCCCCTGTACTTTGCACCCGCAATAAGAGAGCCCATGTCAAGAGCATAGATGGTCTTATCCTTAAGGCCCTCAGGAACGTCGCCCGCGAGTATCCTTTGTGCCAGGCCCTCAACTACCGCAGTCTTACCGACTCCCGGCTCACCTATGAGGACAGGGTTGTTCTTTGTGCGCCTTGAAAGGATCTGTATCACGTGCCTTACCTCGGAGTCGCGCCCGATGACAGGGTCAAGCTTGCCGTCACGAGCCATCTCAACAAGATCTCTGCCGTATTTGGCGAGAGCCTCATAATTGTCTTCAGGATTCTGACTGGTGATACGCTGGTTGCCCCTCACCTTTGTGAGCTCTGCAAGGAACTTGTCCTTCGTGATACCGTAGCGCATGAATATCCTCTCGCTCGGAGTTCCCTTTTCGCTGAGAAGTGCGAGGAAGATGTGTTCCACACTAACATATTCATCTTTGAACTGGTCGGTGGCTATGGCCTCGGCGTCCATGAAGATCTTGTTGAACCTTCTGGTACCGTACATCCCGTCTCCGCCGCCTGAGATTTTCGGGAGCTTATCGATCTCTGACTGCACGTCGCGGGTCATCGCAATGATGTTTACCCCCATCGACTGCAGCAGTTTAGGGATAAGTCCGTCCTGCTGCTTAAGCAGAGCGAGGTGGATGTGCTCGCCGTCTATCATCTGATTGCCCTCAGCAACCGCGATGTTCTGGCAGTCAACAAGCACCTGCTGCGCATTCTGTGTATACTTTTCTACATTCATTAACTGTTTCTCCTTCCCAATAAAGTGGATCTATGCAAATTGATTAATTTAACGTAGTTGATTGGATGCTATCGGTGCGTTTTCACAGCACTCTGTTTTTCTCAAATGAATAATAGCGCACTTTTCAACTGTTGTAAAGAAAAATTTAGCACTCCCTTAAAGAGAGTGCTAACAAACTCATTCTTTTTTCTGCCCCTATGGAAGAAAAAGCACCGTCCACGTTTGTACCCGGGATTGTACCCAAATTTATAAGTGTTACCACCCCATTTCAGCGAGCCATCTAACGGTCTTTTGCTCTCGTTCTCTATTGTCATTCTGTTCTTTCTTACCGAGCTTCAGTTCGCCTCTGATTTCTCCATCCAGTATGTACAGAATCCTCTCACACATGGAAGCGATCCTGCTGTCATGTGTGACCGTCAGTATCGTTGTTCCATCTCTGTTGATTTTCAGAAATGACTCTATTACTTCTGTAGCTGCTGTCTGATTCA
>CADATR010000189.1 GCA_902790885.1 uncultured Eubacteriales bacterium | reverse complement strand
GAAGAACGAAAGGCCAAGATGGCTTATGCCATGCAGCGAAAGAAAGCCGAAAAGAAGCAAAAAAATAAGAAAAAATAAATAATAGTAATGTCTGCTTGTCCTCGGCGCCAATGGCGCCTGCGGGAATCGCAGACCTCACTATTATTTATTTTCACGGATAAAAGAAGACTCCGCAGTGCGGAGTCTTTCTATTTCTTAAGTAAGCCTGCCACCAGCAGGTAGTATTCGGGGATCGATTCTCCGTCGGACCAGAGAATGTCGAAGCCGAACTTGTCGTGTACCAGCTTCACGGGAAACGCTCCGATGGACTCCAGACTGTAGCGCATCTTGTCGGGATGTACACAGGGGTGTCCCGAAAGGCGGGCGCATTTTTTGCACTGGACGCATTCCTGGGCGGCCATGCCGTAGCTTCCGGGAGTGGCTTTTTCAAGTTCGAGCATTTCGGCGTCGTAGCGGTCCTTTTCGGTGAAAAGCCTGTCCTGAGCCTCGTCCACGTTTGCGGTACCTGAGTTATCGATGCGGTCCACGATCAGGTGAAAGACTGAAAACTGCCTTAAGAAGTCCTCGGGTTCAAAATCGAAGGGAGGGCAGGCCCAGGTGCCGGCATAGCCCGAGCATGCTTTGCACAGCTCATGCGTCTTGGAGTAGTCGAAATACTTGCTGATGAGCTCATCTACGGGTATGTCTGTTTCAAATCTTGTTACGGTATAATTTCTGTCCATTTCAATTCACGCTTTCCGTTTTGAGTCTTGCCTGTTGTCTGTTATTTGCAAATTCCATGTACAGTATGGATATCATTATCACCAAAGCTCCCATCCAGCCTATAAGGGACATGGTCTCATGTATAAGAAGGACTGAGAGGATGCATCCCGATGCGGGTTCCAGCGAGAAGATGATGCCGACCCTGTTGGAGGGCACATGTTTTTCGCAATGGATCTGAAGGATGAAGGCTCCTGCGCTTGAAAAAAGTCCCATGAGGACGATGGCGATCATTTGAGACGATGTGACCTGAGAGTGATAAGAGAATTCACCTCTGGCGAGTGCTATGACCGTGCCCCATAAAGCGATGAATGCCATGAGGAAAATGGTAAAGAGGGTATTGTCGATATTATCTCTGTGAGACATTTTTTCCATGTAGATGATATTGATCGCACCTGCAACAGATGCCAGTGCGCACAGTATGTCACCGAAATTGATGACCAGCCTTCCCATGTCGGGTGTGTAGCATAGCATACAGGTCCCGGCCAGGCAGATAAGGGCACTGATCCCGATGAACTTCTGTATCTTCATCTTGTACAGGATGAGGTTTATCACCGGACATACCAGAAAACTGAGGGTGGTGAAGAAGGAGGCTTTGACTGAGGTCGTGTACTTCACACCTACGATGTTGAAGATGTACATCGCCGTGAGTAAGAAACTCAGGATGAAGGCATTCTTGAGCGTGTCAAAGTTGTAATTCCTGAAATGCCTGAAGAAACACACCGCCAGAAGCGCAGCTGCCAGTATGAAGCGCAGGGATATTATATAGAATGTCGGTACATCCTCGACGAACTTGGTGAGGGGATAGCTGATACCCCAGAACATCGCAGCCAGAGTAAGACCCAGGACTGATATGAGTTCGCGGCTGTGGTTTTCTTCTTTCACTTCTTCACTCCTTGGGTGAGATTATCGCAAGCTGTATTCCGGCTCGGTGGCTCTTACATCTTCAGTATATACGTCCAGGTCCGGCTGAGTGGAAAAGGCCGAAGGCAGTTTATGCAAAATATCCAGCTCAGAGGGGAAATTCAGTGTGGATAGATATGCGAATATACCGTGGCTCTTGGTCAGAGAGTATTTAATTATGTTATACATTCCCTGATCGATGGACATGTTCATCGAAATATCTATCTCATCCTTGAAGTCATTGATGACGTCCTTGACATTCTGAGCTGTGGATTCCTTCAGGCACAGGTTGTAGATCTGCTCATTGAAGTTATAGCAGATGACGGTGAAGTATGGTGCACCGCTTCGATATGAGCGGATCACGCAATACTGCTTGCCCCAGTATATGATCTCTCCTGAGATATTGCTCAGCGCCTGGAATGCATAGAAGGCGGGTTTTTTGATGCCCTCTGAAGTGATGGCGGCAGGATATCCTTTGATGATATCATTGTTCTTATTATTGTCGGGATCCCTGAGCCTGAACTTCACCCATGCCTCCTTGGAATTAATGATCCTGTTGAAGAGGAATATAGGGTAAGCGATGGAATCATATCCATAGTGAGCCATATGGTTCGATCTTGGATTTTCATTCAGGCCTACTTCGAAGCCCGCAGAGGTCAGGAGGATCTTTATCCTGTTTATATCAGAAAGTGAATCCTCCGGTTCAGTGAGAACTGTAACCTTCCTGGGGCCCAGTTCCTGGAGTATGCCGAAGATGGAGTATCCCAGGACCCTGAAATCATTCAGTGTGATGAGCACCTCCAGATAGTGATCTATGGATGAGATCATAGGGGCCTCTGTGTTGACGTTAAGTTCCAGTTTCAGGGCATTCACGTGAGCATTGCTCGGCGTCTGGGAATTGAGCTTTGAGAGAGCCTGCCTGATGACGGATACCGCCTCGTTTGGGTTCAGCATCATCATTTCGCCCCTCTTGATGTCGCTCATTACCATGGGCATGTGTTCTTCGCGATAAGTCTGAGGATCTGTGCCAAACCACTTTCTGAAGTACTTTTCATAGTATGAAGTGGTGGAGAAGCCCACGTCGCGGGCTATCCTGGATATCTTTTTATTGGTCTCCAAAAGATCTATCTCGGACCATTCGACCCTGGCGAAGCACAGGAATTCCCGGAAGTTCATACCGGTATAGTCCTTGATGATGTGGCTCAGGTAGAAGGTTGAAAGGTGTTCCATGTCTGCCAGGTCGTTCAGGGTGATCTGCTCAGAATGGAATTCGTATATATAACTTATGATCCTGCTTATACGGTCTATGGTTATCTGGTTAGATGACTCGAAGTTGACGACCACATCGTTGTCGAAAGCAAAGAGATTGAAATACTTATCCACGTATTTGATCACGTCAACCATCATATATGTACACTCGGATCTGTAGTTGAAACCCCTGGTGGAATACTGCAGAAGTATCTCCAGCAGCTTCTCTCTCAGCGTGTCATGCTTCTGGGTGTGACCCTTGTTGGTATAGGTCCTGTAACATGCCTTGGTCAGGTTGGGGAAATACTGAGAAAAATAGTGGGTGCTGAGCTGTATTACAGCAACTATGTTATCCTCGCCTGTGGACATGAGGCTGTGCACTTCGTGTCCGGAATTGGTAAAGATATCTCCTTCGTGAAGCGTATATGTACAATATCCGTTCTTGAGGGCGATCTCGCCTTTAAGAACCACGACGAACTCAGTATCCTGATGGTAATGTATCGGATACTCCCTGATGTTTGCTATCGTAATGTTGATCGGAAAATCGTCCTGATAAGTTATCTTCTCAAAAAGCATATTATTTTCCTTTTTTGCTGATTATTTTGCGCTATTCAAATCATGTGTTTATTATACTCCAGAATGGGTATTTATTAAAAGACATTTTTAACGTTTCTAAGCAAAAAAATCGATTTTTAGAGCAACTTAATTGTTGCGGGAAAAACGCCTCTAAATTACAATATTATTAGGCAATAATGAGAGATCATGCCACCTTAAAAGTCTATTATTATTTCAAAGATACAATTACGGAGGTAGTCACATGAAAACTGAAAGAGTAGTAGTTGTTACAGGAGCCGCCGGCGGCATCGGCAGACAGATAGTTAAGAAATTCCTCGACAACGGATATTTTGCATGCATGCTTGATATCGCTGAGGAACCCATCGCTAAGGCAATAGAAGAAATGGGATTCGACGGATCCAAGGTAAAGGGATATGCTATCGATATCTCATCCGAGGAAAAGGTCAAGGAAGTCATCGCTAAGATCATTGAGGATTGCGGCAGGATCGACGCTCTTGTAAACGCAGCAGGCATCTGCGGCAAATATGCGCCTACCATCGATTATACTTTTGAGAACTTCAAGAGGATCTATGAGATCAACGCATTCGGAACATTCCTTATGATGAAGTACACCCTTCCTCAGATGGTTGAGCAGAAGAAGGGCGCCATCGTAAACTTCGGTTCCGTTTCCGGAATGACAGGCTATACCTGGGAGATCGGTTACGGCTCCAGCAAGTGGGCAGTTATCGGAATGACTAAAAACGTTGCAAACGAATATGGCGGAATGGGCATCAGAGCAAACTCTGTATCACCCGGATGGGTAGACACCAATATGCTCAAGGTATCGCTGGATGACTTTGAAGCAATCACCGGAGCAGCTGATATCACGCTTGGGCCTATGGGAAGAGTTGCTACTCCCGCTGAGATAGCTAACGGTGTATACTGGCTCTGCACAGATGATGCAAGCTACGTAAACTCCACCAACCTTCTTATCGACGGCGGTATGATGTTAGGCTAATCCCCCCATAAAAATTTTTACGGAGGAAAATATGAAAGACATTTATTTGAACGAAAGACTTACCAGAATGAGAGAAAAGCTCTGGAACACCAGACCTGCCATCACTGCTGAACGTATAGTCCTGGCAACAGAGGCATACAAGCAGTTCGCAGGTGACGCTGTTCCCATCTTCAGAGCCAAGGTCTGCAACTACGTCATGGAACACATGACCACTCTCATCATGGAGGACGAGCTTGTAGTAGGCACAGCTACAGACAGATACAGAGGAGCCAACCTCTATCCTGAATTCCAGTCAAGCTCCTGGTATATCTCTGATATCGATGAGTTCACCACAAGATCCAAGGACCCTTATGACATTACACCTGAAGACAGGGAAAAGATCCTTGAGACTCTTAAATACTGGGACGGCAAGGCTATGGAAGATATCGCTGCGACTGCTTTCCCTCCTCATATCAGAGAATGCATGAAGGACGATATCATCATGAAGATCAAATACTTCGA
>CADATR010000188.1 GCA_902790885.1 uncultured Eubacteriales bacterium | reverse complement strand
TCGTAAACAATCCGCTCTACGCGGACACCAACTATATCTACTCGATCTACTGCGCCAGAGAAGAGCTCGATGACGACATCATCCTGATGCACGGCGACCTCGTATTCGAGTCATCCGTACTCGAGGATCTTATCGAAAACGAAGCGAGCTGCATGAAGGTCAGCTCTACTACCCCTCTTCCTGACAAAGACTTCAAGGCTGTCATCAAAGACGGCAATGTCAAGGCTGTAGGGATCGAGTTTTTCGATTCGGCCATGGAAGCTCAGGCTCTGTACAAGCTGAACAGAGACGACTGGAAGATCTGGCTGGATAAGATCGTTGAGTACTGCGAAGCCGGTAATACCGGGGTGTACGCAGAGAACGCTCTGAACGACGTAACTGACAAATGCGTCATCGAGGCATTTGACGCCGGTAACAGACTCTGCACAGAGATCGATACTCCTGAAGACCTCGCTGTAGTAAAGGCAAAGCTCTCAGAGATCGAAAACCGCAGAGTATACATGTGCTTCTCGACAGATATGCTCCACAGCGGCCATATCGCTATCATCAAGAAAGCGGCCAAGCTGGGCAGGCTCACGATCGGTGTTCTATCCGACGAAGCCATCGCTTCATATAAGCGCTTCCCTCTCATGCCATTCGATGAGAGAAAGAGCCTATTTGAAAACATCCAGGGTGTCGACAAAGTCATCTGCCAGGAGAAGCTTTCCTATGCCGATGTACTGAACGAACTCAAGCCTGACTACGTAGTACACGGTGATGACTGGCAGAGCGGATTCCAGAAGCCGATCAGAGATGAGGTGGTCTCTATTCTCGCTTCATATGGCGGTACTCTGGTCGAGTATCCGTATAGTGCGGACGACAAGTATAAAGATCTCGAGTCCAGAACAAGAGCAGAGCTCTCGATGCCGGATATCAGACGCGGAAGGCTCCGCAAGATGCTGGCGGCCAAGGGCCTCGTCACAGCAATGGAGGCTCACGACGGACTTACAGGTCTCGTAGTAGAGAACACCGTAGTGTATCAGGATGGCGGCGCAAGGCAGTATGATGCGATGTGGGTATCCTCACTTTGCGACTCGACAGCCAAGGGTAAGCCGGATATCGAGCTCGTCGATATGACATCGAGATTCCGCACTATCGAAGACATCACAGAAGTCACCACCAAGCCTATCATCTTCGACGGAGATACAGGTGGAAAGACTGAACACTTCATCTATACAGTAAGATCACTCGAGCGCCTTGGCGTTTCGATGGTAATAATCGAGGACAAGACAGGCCTCAAGAAGAACTCCCTCTTTGGTACTGAGGTAAAGCAGACTCAGGACAGCATCGAGAACTTCTGCGCCAAGATCAGAGCCGGCAAGAACGCTCAGCGCACCAAGGAGTTCATGATCTGCGCTAGGATCGAATCGCTCATTCTTGAGCAGGGCATGGAAGATGCTCTCACAAGAGCCTTCGCGTTCGTTGGAGCAGGCGCTGACGCCATCATGATCCACAGCCGTAAGAAAGATCCTTCTGAGATCCAGGAATTCATCGAGAAGTTCCGCGAGAAAGATCCTACGACACCGATCGTGCTGGTACCTACCTCGTTCAACTCCGTCAAGGAAGAAGAGTGGAAAGAGCGTGGCGCTAACATCATCATTTACGCCAACCAGCTGATGAGAGCCACTGTGCCTGCTATCCAGGAGGCAGCGAAGACTATCCTCGAATGCCACAGAGCCGAGGAATGCGATGCGATGCTGATGCCTTTCAAGGAGATCATCAGACTGATCCCGACAGAGGACTAGAGCGGAGGCGGATTTGATTTACAGAGGATTTGAAGAAAACAAGAGCCTGCTCGAAGGAAAGAAATTGTTCTTAGTATGCAGAGGATCCTTCGACAGGCTTGATATGGCAGAATACATCAAGTCGCTGGAGCCGGTGCGCTTCAGCGGCTTTACTCCTAATCCGAAGATGGAAGAAGTGATGGATGGGGTCGAGGCTTTCAAGGCCTCGGGCTGCGATACCATACTCGCGGTCGGAGGCGGAAGCCCTATCGATGTAGCCAAGTGCATAAAGCATTACAGTGAATCAGATGCGCCTATTATCGCTGTACCTACTACATCGGGCACAGGCAGCGAATCGACTCACTTTGCTGTCGTATATGAGAATGGCGTTAAGAAATCGGTCGCGGCTCCGGAACTCCTGCCGGATGAAGTGATATTGGAGCCTTCGGTGCTTAAGAACGTGCCGGAATATACAAGGAAGGCCACCATGCTCGACGCCCTCTGCCACGCGATCGAATCGCACTGGGCAAAGAAGGCGACGCCTGAGAGCCGCGAGATCGCGGAAAAGGCTATCGCTATGGTGATCAAGCACAAGGACGCCTACATCGCCAACGAGGAAGCTGGTAACGCCGGCATGATGGAAGCTGCCAACCTCGCAGGCCAGGCTATCAACCTGACTACGACCACAGCAGCCCACGCCATGTGCTACAAGATCACCAGCATGTATGGATTCCAGCACGGTCACGCTGCAGCGATATGCCTGCCTGAAGTATGGGCTCATATAGACGAGGCCGCCGGTGGAAACGCTGTACCAGGCATCACGAGGGATGAATTCATCTCGATCATCACTGAGATCGGAATGGAATATCCTGTAAGCGAGACTCGAGATGAGGATATAGAAGTGTTGGCTGATTCGGTCAATCTGCAGAGACTGTCCAACAGCCCTGTTGCCTTTGACAGAGATCAGCTTGTGGAGATGTATAGAAACATCGTCCACTCCAAATAAACTAATTAAGGAAATCAATAGACTTGAAAGCAGAAGAAATCGTAAGAGAGCTCGGAGTCGAGCGCAAAGTACTACTCAATCCCGGCCCGGCAACAACGACAGATACCGTAAAGCTGGCCCAGATATGTCCTGACATCTGCCCGCGTGAAAAGGAATTCGGGCAGGTGATGAAGGATATACAGAAAGATCTTGTAAAGATAGTCCACGGCGATCCGGACAAATACACAGCAGTGCTGTTCTGCGGATCGGGCACCATCAATATCGACGCATGCATCAACTCGCTGCTGCCTGAGGGCGGCAAAGTGCTCGTCATCAACAACGGTGCGTACAGCGAAAGAGCGTCTGAGATCTGCAAGTTCTACGGACTGCCATACAAAGAGCTGCGATTCGCTCCTGATTGCCAGCCTGATCTTGATGAGATAGACAAGGCGCTGGCCGAGGATCCGTCAATCAAGCTGGTACACATCGCTCATCACGAAACAGGCACTGGCCTTCTCAATCCTATAAGAGAGATCGGCGCTATCGTCCATAAACACGACGCTATCTTCACAGTC
>CADATR010000187.1 GCA_902790885.1 uncultured Eubacteriales bacterium | reverse complement strand
CAGAGCTCTTACCGGGCCAGTGCTCGGAAGCGGAAGTCCGAAGGCTCTGGCCGGAATAGCTGTATGCATGGTGTGCATAGCGCTGTCAACTCAGCTGATGTCGAGCGTCAGGGGCATGATCGCCAGACGCTTCGAAACAAAAACATCCGTGGCGGTGCAGTCGGCCATGATGATGCGCGTGCTTTCACTTCCGGCGGGCTTTTTCAGACAATACAGCCCGGGTGAACTCAAAAAGCGTGTCATGTCAGTCAGCCAACTGTGCGCGGTATTTCTGGGAATGGTGATGATGTCGGGACTTTCTTCGGTCGCGTCGCTGATGTATGTCACTCAGATATTCCAGTTCGCGAACGTGCTCGTGATACCGTCGCTGCTTATCATTCTGACGACTGTCGTGTTCTCTGTGGCGGCTACCTTCGTTCAGATAAGCATCAACAGAAAGCAGATGGATCTTGCCGCAAAGGAATCGGGCATGTCCTATGCCATGATATCCGGAGTGCAGAAGATAAAGCTGGTCGGGGCCGAGAAGAGGATGTTTGCGAGATGGATGAACCTGTACTCGCAGGAGGCCGAGCTCACATATAACCCGCCGCTTTTCATAAAGCTCAACCGCGTGATTACGACCGGCATTACACTGGTTTCAAATATCGTGCTGTACTATCTGGCGATAATAAGCGGTGTGGATCAGTCATCATACCTTGCGTTCATGGCTGCGTACGGAATGCTGATGGGGGCGTTCCTCGAACTGTCGAAGCTGGCCCTTTCCGCGGCGCAGATAAGGCCGATACTCGAGATGGCAGAGCCGTTCCTCAAAGCGGAGCCTGAGACTTCGGAGGGCAAGGAGACGGTAACGGATATCTCGGGCGGGATCACGATGGATCACGTGTCCTTCCGCTACGACGAGGATGCTCCGTATATCCTGAAAGATATCTCTCTCAAGGTAAAACCGGGTGAGTACGTCGCTATAGTCGGAAAGACGGGCTGCGGCAAGTCGACCCTGATGAGACTGCTCCTGGGATTCGAGAAGCCTGAGACCGGAGCGATATATTTTGACGGCAAGGATATAAGCGGCCTTGATCCGTCAAGCCTAAGAAAAAAGATCGGAACAGTCATGCAGTCGAGCGGACTTTTCCAGGGAGATATATACAGCAACATAGTTATCACCAATCCTGAACTGACACTTCAGAAAGCGTGGGATGCAGCCGAGAAGGCCGGGATCGCGGATGATATACGAAGGATGCCTATGGGCATGCACACCCTTATAAGCGAAGGCCAGGGAGGCATCTCGGGCGGACAGAGGCAGCGCATCATGATAGCCCGCGCGATCGCGCCTAAGCCAAAGCTGCTGCTGTTCGACGAGGCCACATCCGCACTCGACAACAAGTCACAGAAGCAGGTTGCGGACGCGCTCGATCAGATGGGCTGCACCCGCATAGTGATAGCGCACAGACTGTCGACTATCAGGCACTGCGACCGCATACTTGTGCTTGACGGCGGGCGGATAATAGAGGACGGCAATTACGAAGAGCTGATAGCAAAGAACGGTTTCTTTGCCGATCTCGTAGAGCGTCAGAGACTGGACCTCCCGGAGGAAAACGCGTAGGAGACAGGAAAGCATATCTCGATGAGCGCTGCGGTAAGGGTTCCGTGGAAGAAAGGATGGCAAGATATCTGAAGAGGAAAGAGACAGGATGTATTTGATATTAAAAAACAGAATGTCATGCATTCTGTTTTTTCATTAGCGAATAACCGGGTGAGCGGCTATCCTTGTCTCATGGAAGATATAAAGATCGATTCAATTCTCTCGGATATGGATGCGGCCGGCTGCAGCGCGGCAGATATGGAGCGGCTGAGACGCGCTTTTGAGGCGGGCATGGAAGAAGAAATTGTCCGCTGCCTCAGAAAGTGCAGATGCCGCATGCTCGACGAGCTGCATGAGAAGCAGCGCAATGTAGACCGCATCGACAAGCTCATCCGGAAGACACAGAATACAACAATACGGGCAAGGCAATAAGCCCGCAGATAGGAAACGGAGAATACAAAAATGAAAATACTTGTGCTTAACGGAAGCCCGCGCCCGCAGGGATGCACGGCGAAGATGACAGCAGCGTTTAAAGAAGAAGCAGAGAAGGCGGGCCATGCAGTAACTGAGTTCAGAGTCTGCGGCATGGATATACGCGGATGCCTTGCGTGTGAATACTGCCACGGAAAGGGCGCCGGAAAGTGCGTTCAGAACGATGACATGCAGAAGGTGTACGCCGAGCTGGCGGATACTGAAATGCTCGTACTCGCATCGCCTATCTATTATCACGGCATCAGCGGCCAGTTAAAGTGCGCCATAGACAGATTTTACTCAGCCCTTTATCCGAAGGCTCCGGAGTGCCTTAAATATGTCAGCATGTTCCTCGCGTCAGGAGACAAAGAGCAGTATGACGGAGCCAGATTCTCATTCGACGGCGACTTCCTCGGATACCTGGGCCTCGAGGACAAGGGTTTCTTCACCTGCTCTGGCGGAAACGCAGACAGGGCTGTTGAAGAAATAAGAAAAATGGCAGCAGCGCTGTAGGCGCGCCGTGCCGCGGACTGAAGGCATCACCTGCGCGCGAATGACTCGGATACCTGTGCGAGAAATTTGCGTGCCAGCGGAGTGAATGCCTGATATCTGTTCCAGATGAGATGGAGATGTGCTTCCTGCACCGGGCTCAGAGGAACAAATACAAGACCGCTTTCAGGGGAGCAGTCGACAAGCCCCTTGAAGGTGAGGAGTATCCCGAGCCCCTCTCTCGCGAACACAGAGCCGTTGTATGACAGGCGGAACGATCCTTCAAGGTGAAGTTCGCCCAGGCGTTCTCCGGCCCATTCGGCGATCTCGTAATTCCAGCTTTGCTCGGAGCAGAACAGAGGCTGACCTGCCAGGTCGTCAACGGTAACTGAATCCTTCGAGGCAAGAGGGTGATCTGCCGGCATGACGGCGCCCCATATGTCTGCTTCCGGAAATTCGATATGATCATATTTGCGCTCGTCAGGCGGTTCGCATATGACTGCAAAGTCAAGGAGCCCCTTGTCGAGCTTTTCTGTTACCTGCTCTGTGTCTCCGCTCGTTATGTGATAATTCATGTTGGGATAGACGGATTTGAGCGTGCCCAGCTCTCTGGCTAGATAGCGGATCTGGAAGGATTCGGCCAGGCCGAGATACAGGTCGCCGCCGGTTATATCATCGAGCGATATGAATTCCTGCTCTATCTTGTCCGCCATGGAGACCAGATCCTCCGCGCGGTCACGAAGAAGCATTCCTTCCTCGGTAAGCTCGATGCTGAAGCTGTGTCTGGTGAAGAGCTTCTTTCCGAGCTCATCCTC
>CADATR010000186.1 GCA_902790885.1 uncultured Eubacteriales bacterium | reverse complement strand
GACGCGTTCAGGGCGCTTTTCACTACAGAGACGGCTGTTGAGGATCACGATCTTACGCTGATCAACCACAGGATATTCGGCTACAAGGTGGCGGACTTCGCGGATGCGATACTCGGAGACGAGGAGCAGCTGAAGAAACTCGAGGTGTACTCGAGAGAGGTCTCCGACGTCGCCACGCTGACGCAGACCGGGCTCTTCAATATAAAGGCCTTCTCGAAGTACCAGGTGATAACCTACAACGGCAAGGCGGTATATACGGTAGATCTGAGCGGGCTGACTGCGGATGACATCACCCTCGACGAGGAGACAAAGACTGTCACCATGAAGGTGCCGGCTCCGGTGCTCGAGCCTATTAACATACCGAGCGAGAGCATACAGTTCGGAGAGGTCGAGAAGCAGGCGTTCGCGTTCGGCGACATAAAGCTGACGCCTGAGCAGCAGGCTGAGGTGGAGACACAGGCCAAGGAAAGGATGCTCAGGAAACTCGAAGAGGAGAATGTCATAGAGGACGCGAGAAAGGCTGCCGAGTACTCCATATGGGAGATATTCCAGCCGATGATCTCGAACCTGTCTTCGAAGTATTCGCTGAAGGTGGAGTTCAAATAGAGCCGCTTGGCCGGAAGGGGTAGCGATATGAGAAAATGCTGCGCGATAGGAGACTTCCTGTCCGAAGCCAATAAACAGAAAATGAGAGCTGCTGCAGAGGAGTGCGGCTTTGAGATAAGCTTTTTTGACAGCAGTGAAGAGGCGGCCGGGAAGCTCGCAGACATGGAGGCGGCCTACTGTGACGACGGCGGGCTGCTGAAAGAGATGCCGAATATAAGGTGGTGTCATTCGGTCTCTGCCGGAGTGGGACACTTCCTGAAGAGCGGCGCTTTCGACAGCGGTGAGGTCATGCTCACAAACAGCTCCGGCTCATACGGGATGGTGATATCCGAGCACATAATAATGGTGACACTCATGCTGATGAGGCGCATGCCCGATTATCTCAGGATAGTCGCTGAAAGGGGCTGGACGAGAGATCTCAGGATCAGGTCTGTCAAGGGCAGCGTCATAGCCATAGCCGGGACCGGCAACATAGGGCAGAACACCGCTGAGCGTTTCAGGGCGCTTGGGGCGAAGAAGGTGATCGGCTTCAGCCGCAGCGGCAGACCGCGCGAGTACTTTGACGAGGTATACCGCATGGAAGACTTTGAAGATGTTGTCAGCGGCCGGAGCGGGAATGAGCAGGCAGATGTGCTGGTGCTTTGTGTGCCGGGCACACCTGAAAGCGAAGGGCTTCTGAGTGCTGAACGCATTGCGGCGCTGCCGGATAAAGCCTTTGTAATAAATGTGGGACGCGGCGCGCTCATCGATCAGGACGCGCTCATCGATGCTCTCAATAAAGGCCGGCTGGCCGGGGCAGCGCTCGATGTAATGTATCCGGAGCCGCTTCCAAAGGATCATCCGCTGTGGAGAGCGAAAAACTGCATAATAACGCCGCATATCTCCGGCGATATGGGGCTTCCCGAAACAGTGGACAACACCGTGAACATATTCTGCGACAACCTGAGGCGCTACGCGCGTGGCGGGGAACTGACGCATCTGATAGATATTAAAGCCGGTTATTGAGCAGAGGAAAAAGCATATGGAAGAAAAAGGCAAAAGAGTTTTCAGGGAGAAGACTCTTGAAAGGATCTCGTCTCCTGAGCAGCTCAACGATTATCTGCATGTAACGAATCCGGGGATATGGGCTGTCCTGACGGCGGTGATCATACTGCTCGCGGGTGTTTTCGTGTGGTCGTGCACCGGGACTCTCGAGACAAAGTCGCCGGCGAGCATGGTCGTGAAAAACCACGTGGCGGAGATCGTTGTAAAGGACGACAGCGTCCTTGAAAAGGGAATGGTAATAAAAGAAGATTCGCAGGAGTACTATATCGCTTCTGTATCTGAAGATGAGTACGGCAGAAAGACAGGGATCGCCGAGGTGAACCTGCCTGACGGAAAGTACGATGCGGAAGTCGTGACAGAGACGACGAGACCCGTGGAGTTTCTGCTGAAGGCATCGGAGTAAGACCGCGTGGCAGTATCAGATAATCACGAAGGAAAAGGAATAAAGCCGACGGTGACAAAGGGCGTTGCCCGTGTCCCTGTTGTGATGCAGCTCGAAGCACTGGAGTGCGGCGCGGCTGCTCTTTGCATGATAATGGCCTATTACGGCAAATGGGTGCCTCTTGAGCAGGTGCGCAAGGACTGCGGCGTGTCGCGCGACGGATCAAAGGCAAAAAACATCTATCTCGCAGCCGTAAACTACGGATTCAAGGTAGAAGCGTACAGCATGTCGCCAGAGGTGGTGAAAGAGAACGCGAAGTTCCCGTGCATCATCCACTGGAACATGAACCACTTTGTGGTGCTGAACGGATTCAGGGGAGACACCGCGTATATCAACGACCCGGCAAGGGGTACGGTAAAGGTAAGATGGAAGGAATTCGACGAAGCGTTTACCGGAGTCGTGCTGATACCGGTACCGGGCGAGGATTTCGAAACTGGAGGAAGGCGCAGGAGCACTGTGGCGTTCGCGAAGAAGCGCCTGGCCGGTGCCGGAGCCGCGGTGGTGTTTGTGATGCTCACAACAGCTATCGCTTATCTCTTCGGCATCGTCAACTCGGTGACATCGAAGGTGTTCATGGACAGGCTCCTAAGCGGGCGGAATCCTGACTGGCTGTTCCCGTTCATTTCTATCCTGATAGCATTCGCCGTGCTGCAGCTGATAGTCGAATGGGCCCAGACCATATACTCGCTGAAAATAAACGGCAAGATGGCGGCGGTCGGCAATGCTTCATACATGTGGAAGGTGCTGAGGCTGACGATGGAATTCTTCTCGCAGAGGCTTGCCGGAGACATACAGATGAGGCAGACGATGAACGCGAGCATCGCCAACACTCTTGTAGGCACCTTCGGACCGATGCTTCTGGATTCGGTCATGATAGTGTTCTATCTGGTGCTAATGCTCAGGCAAAGCCCGATGCTGACTGCCGTAGGCCTGTCAGCTCTGGTGCTCAACATCGTGATGGCGCGCCTTATCTCCGACAGAAGAGTCAATATAACCCGCGTGCAGATGAGAGACCAGGGCAGGCTCGAGGCGTCCACACTGACCGGCATCGAGATGGTGGAGACGATAAAGGCGAGCGGCGCAGAGACAGGATTCTTCCGCAGGTGGGCGGGATTCCAGGCTTCTGTGAACGCTCAGTCCGTAAAGGCAGCAAAGACAGACCAGTACCTCGGAATGGTACCGGCGCTCTTCAGCATGCTCGCTAACTACGCTGTGCTGATACTCGGAGTGTGGCTGGTAATGAATGGCCAGTTCAGTCTGGGTTCCGTACTGATGTTCCAGGGCTTTCTGAGCTC
>CADATR010000185.1 GCA_902790885.1 uncultured Eubacteriales bacterium | reverse complement strand
ATATACAGTTTACATTGCTGCTTCTCTCATGTCACTTCCAGCTTTCTCTCTGTTTTTCTGTCAGTTTTTTCTCTCTTTTTCTCTCTCAAAACCTCTCATAAAACTATCAAAAAGTCTCTCATTTTTTTAGATGGCCAGCTGCATCTGCATTCCATCCGGATCAAAGCTCCCAGGATTGTCTCCGCTGCGGTTCGCCTTATACTCCAGGAATGCCAGACCAAAAAGGATAACAGCTGCCTTCTTCTTACGGTAGTAGGTGCTTTCACCCATACGCAGGATCTCGCTGGCTTCGGTATTCGTATAATCAAACCGATTCATATAACGTGTATTCAGGATGTCCACGTACTCAGGCCCGTACTTGCCAAAACTGAAGACCCGGTATTTCAGAGCATCCATGATCCTAAGCATTCCTGCTGTCTGCTGGATGCCTTCGATCTCACGCTCATACTCATCCCTTCTGGCGTCAGAGAGAAATATCTCAAGGCGCGTGACGGCCCTGTCCATCTCAGCGATTTCGTCTTCTTTTTCAAAGCAGAGATCCGGCTGATAACAGAGATCTGCCATCAAATCAGTGGCAGCATCTGTGTTATACCTACACACGTCATGGAACACTTCCAAAAGAGTGCTGCCCAGTTCCTCCATCTCTGCTTCGTTGGTTCTTGCCATCATGCACATTCTATGAATCCTTGTATCGATGTCTTTCTTTGCCGTATGATTCTTTTTCATTTTTAATAAACATCCCGCCCATACAACCCCATAAAGAATAATCTGATATAACTTCTGAACTATGCACTTTTCAGCTTACTGGCACACTCTTTAACTGCATTTGTATACGCTTCATCCTCTTCCGGCTCCATCATTCCGTTGGACCAGCTACGGAAGCGTTCCATCGCTTTTCTGTCTTTTTCCTCCGCTTCCTGCAGGATTTTCCTGAAAGCGATGATGTAGTTCTTTTCGGATTCAATTCCTTTCCTGATATTTTCCATTGATCTTTCCTCCCTTCTTCAGCACGGCTCCTCATCATCATACATAAAATCGCCGTGATCATACCTTTCATCTTCCCGGTATGATCCTGAGATCCTCAAACACTCCGCAAAGACTGCAATCAATTCATCGGGATCGAGAAATCTTCTTAGACCGAGATGCATGACTCTCCTGTTGCCTTTATACACGAATGCTTCAGGCTCATCCTCTGACTGTTCAATCAGATGTAAATTCCGCTGAGTGAGACCCACCTTCACGGGATTTGAGAGCCACCCTCACGGGGTTTGAGAGCCACCCTCGCGGAAGGTGAGAGCCACTTATATAATCAAATCCTCTATAATGATTCTGGCACACTTCGGTGTGACTATCATTAAGGAGGTCGATAATTATGATCAATTATCGCGAAATCCTAAGGCTGTTAGACCTTGGGTACACACAGCGGGAAGTGTCCCGCAGTCTCCATTGTTCAAGAAACACTGTCAGAGACGTCCTGTATCTCTCAAAAGAGCTGAACATCAGGTGGCCGCTCGATGACAATGTGACGAACAGTGAACTCGCCGGGTTGTTCCATCCCAAACAGGAAGGAACAGCATCTCCTTACAGGGAGCCCGACTATGCTTACATGCACAGGGAGCTTGCAAGGAAAGGCGTGAACCTCACTCTGTTGTGGAGCGAGTACTGCACAGACTGTTATACGAACGGAGATATCCCGTACATGTATTCGCAGTTCTGTGACAAATACCGTCAATGGGCCAGGATCAGCAAGGCCACGATGCGGATCCAGCATAAGCCCGGCGACGTTATGCAGGTAGACTGGGCCGGTGAGACCATCCCGATCTACGATCAGGCAGGCGGTGAAACGCCGGCATACATCTTCGTAGCAGTGCTTCCCTGCAGCTGTTATGCGTATGTAGAAGCCTGTCCGGACATGAGATCCGAATCATGGCTCTTATGTCATGTACACGCGTATTCATACTTCGGCGGAGTCACCAGGCTCCTGATCCCGGACAATCTCAAGACCGGGGTGACAAGCAACACCAGGTATGAAACGCTCATCAACAAAAGTTATTACGAAGTCGCTGAATACTACGATACAGCCATCGTTCCTGCCCGGGTGGAACACCCGAAGGACAAGAGCCTTGCAGAAGGAACTGTTAAGTTCGTTTCTACGTGGGTCATCGCAGCGCTTCGGAACCGCAGGTTCTTCACCCTCGGTGAAGTGCAGCAGGCGGTCAGTGAGAAGCTCGAAGAGCTCAACCACATCCCGTTTAAAAAACGGAAAGGAAACCGTCACAGCGCATACATCGAAGAAGAACGCGATTTCATGAAGCAGCTTCCTTTGACTCCGTATGAACCGGCAGTCTGGTCCACTGCCAGGGTTCCCCTTGATTATCTCATTTCTGACGGAAAAAACAAGTATTCCGTCCCGTATGATCTGATCGGCAGGGATGTCGACATCCGCCTTACAAGGCGTATCGTCGAGGTGTTCTTCAATGGAAGCAGAGTCGCTCTGCATCCCAGAGAAGAAAAGCAGCTTCGTGATCCGATCGTAGTTCCGGAACATATGCCGGAAGCGCATCGGAAATATCTGTCCTACAATGCAGATGATTTCATGCTGTGGGCGAAGTCCATCGGCAGAAACACATCTGAAGTGGTGGATTCGTTCCTGCATTCAGGCAGGGAGCCTGAGCGGGGGTTCAAGGCCTGCGCCAGCCTGACCAAACTTGGAGAAAAGTATGGATCGGCAAAGCTCGAAAAGGCCTGTGAACAGATCCTGAATTACGCCAAAGAGCCTAACATCAGGATCATCACAGCGGTCCTGAAGGGCAAGCATGGCCCGACTGGATCTGCTGATCGAAAAACCGGCGTCGATGACGGCCGATACGGCATCACACGCGGCGCCGCATACTTCTCAAGGAAGGAGGACGATGACGATGAGTAACCAGTCGACTATTGACCTCCTTCGTGAGATGAAGTTTTCCGCTATGGCTTCTGAGTTTGTTGCTCAGCTTGAGGATCCATCTTCCTACAGGGATCTCGACTTTGAGGAGAGATTTTCCCTTCTGGTCGATGCCGAATGGAACCGCAGGCGCAACAACAAGCTCCGCAGGCTCATAAAAGCCGCCAAGTTCTCTGCTCCGGGCGCTTCGATCGAAGATGTCGAATACCACAAGGACAGAAAACTGAACAAGGCTGAGCTGAACCGTTTCGCCACCTGCCAGTACATCGATGATCACCATCACATCATACTGGAAGGAGCGACCGGCAGCGGCAAAACGTATATTGCCTGTGCCTTAGGCAACGCTGCCTGCCGGAAGTTCAGGACCGTGCGTTACATACGCATGCCGGAACTTCTGGATGAACTGAATGTAGCGAGAGGTCTCGGAACATTCAAGAAGGCCATCAGGA
>CADATR010000184.1 GCA_902790885.1 uncultured Eubacteriales bacterium | reverse complement strand
CATCATAGACGTTCGTGTGCTTGCTTACATTGTCAGGAATAAGTGAACTCATCGTTTTTCTCCTTCTGTAGATATCCTCTAAAAAACGGCTTCGCAGTCATGCCGCGAAGCCGAATGTACCAATTTATATGGACCGTGTCGATTCGCAGCAAAATCAGTCTTCGTAATACGAAGTTTCGTTGTAATAATAGATTGCTGCTACGATTCCGAATCCTGTCATTTCATGAAATTCCTTTCACATACGGTAAAAATATACCACTCCCGTCTTTTGCTGTCAAACCATTAAAAACTCAGGACTGCGGCGTCTGTTATAAGTACAGACGGCTGATCAGCATGATCCACAGCGGCAGCGTTATGACAGAAAGCAAGGTGCTGACCGCCACCGCTTCGGCCATCAGCTGTGAGTTTTTCCCTTCCTGTGCCGCTACGGCTACGCCTATCACCGCCGACGGGAAACACACTGCCAGCAGCGAAGTGAGCTTGACTACCGGATCCACCGGGAAAGGAGTAAGTATCAGCAAGGCTATCGCCGGCATCAGTATCAGCTTTACCGCCGATGTTATAAGGAGGTCCTTATCTGAGAGAAGGCTCCCGAAGTCGGTTCCTCCAAGCTGGACTCCTACCAGTATCATCGACAGAGGTATCGTTGCATCGCCCAAAGGTTCAACTATGCTCATTACGTATTCCGGCAGATGGAGCCCGGCAAACAGCATGATGGCAGCAACGACCGTAGCAATAGAAGTCGGATTTACCAGAGGGCTCAGTTTCTCGCGAAGGCTCTTTGAAGACCTTTTGCCCTCCCTGTGGTGCAGCTGCGAGAGACTCACTACAAACAGATACGTATTATTAACGATAGTCTGTATAGCAAGATAGTAAAATACAAGCTTGCCAAACACCGCGCTTGCTATAGGAAGTCCCATAAATCCCGAATTGCAGCCTGTCATCGCAGAAGCCAGGACGTTCCTGTCCTGCTGCTCCTTATCCGGAAACACCCTGTCGGATATAAAGGTCGTCAGGACTGCAGTCACTATATATATAACTGCGCCAAGGGCCAGTACGAGTATCGTGTTTCTGTACATGCTGCCGTTGATTTCCTGCCCTGTTATGGAGCTGATCATCAGGCACGGCACGGTTATTCCCATAACAAGACTGATAAAGTGCTTCACGGATTCCTCCGGAAGCACCTTAAGTCTGTTTGCGATAAATCCAACACCAATATATATGAATACTACCAGCACTTTGCTGAAAATCAGAAGCATAGTTGATGTCCCAACACTTTCTGTAAAACTATAGACCGCGGAAAACTTTGATGTGTCTGAGCGCATTCTCATACATGCCCTGTGTCATAGCCGTGTTCAGCTCAAAGTATGTATGCTTGCCATCAGCTGCGAGATATTCTGTCGCGAATTTTACCACATTATTGAAGCTTGCGGTACCAATGTTTATCTTGGCTATGCCGAGCGAGATCGCCTTGCGGAAGTCATCGTCGGAGATCCCGCTTCCGCCGTGGAGCACCAGAGGTACTCCGGCCTTCTGATTGATCTGCTCGAGTATGTCGAACGCCAGCACAGGAGCTGTAGGATAATCGCCGTGAGCGTTGCCGATAGCTACCGCGAGACAGGCAATGCCTGTTCTTTCGCAGAACTCATGCGCTTTATCAGGATTTGTGCAGAGGATGCCGTGATCTGACAGACCGTCTTCGCTTCCGCCGACAAGGCCGAGCTCGCCTTCTACAACTGCGCCGTATTCGTTTGCAAGCTCCACGATCTTACGGGTACCGGCGATATTCTCCTCGAACGGAAGAGTCGATCCGTCATACATGACCGACGTGAAGCCGAGGTCGAGCGCCTTTTTGATCACATCATATGTGCTGCTGTGGTCCAAGCTGACCGCGACAGGAAGCCTTGATTCTTTTGCCGCCTGCACCATTCCCGGTCCGATAAGTTCGAGCGGAGAATACTTGAGCAGTCTTTCAGCTATCTGGATGATCACAGGAGTGTCGAGTTCCTCCGCAGCGCGCAGAGCTCCGCGCACCATCTCGAGGCTTCCGACGTTGAATGCCGGGATGCAGGTCCCCTTTTCCCAGGCTTCATCTACGAGTTGTTTCATTGTTACAAGAGCCATAAGACCCTCCTTTTGTTTCATTGAACATGTGCGCGGCAATGACTGCCGCGCACATATGTGTTTTCCGATATACTGCGCTTAGCCGGCTTCGGCAGCGCGTAAATGATTAGTGCATGAAGATGCTGAGAACGATGATCTCAATAACGCCGACTGCCCATGCGATGGTCGAGTTTACAGACCAGATAGTCAGCTGCTCCTTAGCTTCAGAAACGCCGAGTGTTCTGTTAACTACCCAGAAGTACGAATCGTTGAAGTATCCGAAGAAGAGTGATCCGACGCAGCATGCGACTGCTCCGAGGAGCGGGTTGGAACCTGCAGCGATGAGGATAGGTGCCGAGATACTTGCAGCTGTTGTCATAGCAACTGTACCTGAACCCTGGATGAATCTCATTGCTGTCGAGATGATCAGCGGCAGGATGATGATAGGAATTGCTGTCTGCGCAAGTCCGTCTGCCATGAACTGACCGAGGCCGGAATCCTTGATGATCTGTCCGAGAGCTCCGCCGCCGCCTGTTACGAGCATGATGATACCAGCGGAAGCCATACCCTTTTCCATCTCCTGAAGGATGGTCTGGCGGTCAAATGGTCTGCCGAGTGTGAAGATAGCGACCAGAAGACCGAGGCCTACAGCGATGATAGGCTGGCCGAGGAATACGATAACGGACATGAAGCCTTCTGTAGCTCCGAGAGCGGTAGCGATAGTGTTGATGAGGATCAGCACGATAGGGAGGATCAGCGGCATGAACGACTCGAGTGTTCCAGGAACACCTGTCATATCCATATTGAAAGCTGCCTCATAGTTCGGCTCCTGATATTCTGCTTCAACGATGTTTCCGTCCTCATCAGGAAGTCTGTAGAACTTCTTCGAGAGGAACTTTCTTGAATAGAAGATGCATGCGACCGTCATAGGCAGAGCCAGTACGATCGAGAGCAGGATGAACTTACCTACATCGATTCCGAAGATACCGCAGACTCCGAGAGGGCCCGGTGTAGGAGGTACCAGCGAGTGAGTGATAACGAGTCCGGATGCCAGAGCAACGCCGAGTCCGATAACAGACTTCTTTGTTGTCTCAGACAGAGCCTTTGCGATAGGCGAGAGTACGATGAATCCCGAATCGCAGAAGATAGGGATCGATACAAGGAATCCGGTAAGAGCGAGCGCCTCTTCCTCGCGGCCCTTTCCGAAGAGCTTGAGGAAGGTGTACGCCATCCGCTTGGCGGCACCCGAGATCTCAAAGATCTGCCCCATCATTACACCGAATCCGATGATGATGCCTATGCTTCCAAGCGTTCCGC
>CADATR010000183.1 GCA_902790885.1 uncultured Eubacteriales bacterium | reverse complement strand
GTGATCTCAGATCCGGAAAAACTATCCAAGGGAAACCACGTCTATACGATCAGGTATAAAATACGTGAGTACCGCGATCACGATGACGCGAAGGATATGTTCTACTTCAAGGTGCTGCTGCCTGAGTGGAAACAGCCGATAGGTGAAGTGTCTGTAAACGTCAGCTTCCCTGCAGATTTTCCGTTCGACGACATGCAGTGCTACGCCGGACAGTTCGGCGTGCAGGATGTTACAAACAAGATCACTTTCCAGCCAGACGCAGCTGGCCATTCCGTAAGCATCAAAGGAAGCATGATCCCTGAAAACTTCGGAATAACTCTCAAGGCGCAGCTGCCTGATTCCTACTGGGAGAAAGCTCTGGACGGAAGCTGGTCCATAACAGCGATCATGCTCGTCATGTCGGGCCTGATTCTCATTCTGCTGATCCTCTGGATAATAGGCGGAAGAGACCCTAAGGTGAAAAAGGAGATAGTTACAAAGCCTGTGGAGGGTCTTACACCAATAGAGCTCGGATACATATTCAACGGAGAAGTCAGAACCAGAGATGTGCTCAATCTGATTCTGCAGTTCGCTCAGAAGGGGTATCTCAGGATAAGCGAATATGAGCCGAAGCGCTACAGACTCATAAGAGAAAAAGCCCCTGTCAAAGAGGAGAGAATGTACAGGAACGCGTTCAGGATACTCTTCGAAGATGTCTACAAGGGAAGAGCTCTCAGCATGGACAAGATAGGTCCGAGGATCGAGAAGGTAAGAACAGCTATCGCGGATGACGTTGCCGCGGGATTCAGCACAAATGACAGCTCACCGTTCACTCCGCTGTCACGCATGTTCAGGATAGCGGGCGCTGCGCTGATGGGGATCGGACTGGGACTTTCCGTCATGCTTTCATACTATTATGACTACAACAGCCCTAATTATGTTGAAGCCATTATTGTAGCGGTACTTGGAGCTGCGGCAGCTACGCTGCCGTGCAGGGCTATGGATATGAGAGACTCCTCATCCACCTACTCAGGCACATATGCTGAGATACTCGCGGCTATAATATTTGCTGTTCCGGTGATCTACGCCACATTCAGAGTCGTCAGCAATACAGGCAAACCATATGCCGCCATCCCGATGATCGTGGCTGCAGGTATTGCGGAATTCCTAGTTATCATTATGAGGGCGAGAGGAAAGGAGAATGCTGAGCTCGTAAACAAAGTACGCCGTCTCAGGCATTTCATTTCGCATCCGACCCCTAAAGAGGTGCTCGACAACCATCTCGCGGACAGCGATTACTACTATGACATGATGATATACGCTCTGGCGTTCGGCGCGGAAGAGGCCTGGGCCATTTCCTTCCTGACGCTGGATGTGCCTGAGCCGGAATGGTATTCCGACGATAGCGAAGGGCATGCGTTCACAAATCTGAGAAGCTCTCCTACGACAATAGATTACGCGAGAGATATCAGATCATTCATCAGAACATTTGAAAACAATTAGAGGGACCGGACAATGGCAGAAAAGCAGAAAATAATAAATATAGCAGTAATAGCCCATGTAGACGCGGGCAAGTCAACACTTGTAGATGCCTTGCTTGCTCAGTCGCATGTATTCAGAGACAACGAGCAGATAGTGGACTGCGTGATGGATTCAGATGCCATAGAAAGAGAGCGCGGCATCACGATATACTCCAAAAACTGCTCAATAATGTATAAAGACTACAAGATCAACATCGTTGACACGCCGGGACACGCTGACTTCAGCTCGGAAGTCGAACGAATAATGAAGACCGTCGACACAGTCATACTTCTCGTAGACTCGAGCGAAGGCCCGATGCCTCAGACGAGATTCGTTCTGAGCAAATCGCTGGCGCAGGGCATCAACCCTATCCTTTTCATAAACAAGATCGACAAGAAGGATGCCAGGATAGACGAGGTGGTCGATGAAGTATACGAGCTCTTCATGGACCTCGAGGCAAACGATGATCAGCTGGATTTCCCTATCCTTTACGGAATAGCCAGACAGGGCATTGCCGTGAACGATCCGTCAGAAGTTGAGGGAATCCAGATAGGAGAAGGCGAAACAAAGATAAGAAAGTCACCTAAGGGCTATGGCGGACTCAACATAGAACCGCTTCTCGAATGCATAACAAAGCACTGTGACCCGTATCCGGATAAAGATGATGAGCCGCTGCAGCTTCAGGTGTCTACGCTCGCATATGATGATTACATCGGCAGACTGGGCATCGGCAGGATCACCCGCGGCACCATCAAAGAGGCTCAGATGGTATCCGTTACAAGAGGAGACGGGAGCGTCACCAAAAACAAGATCAACCAGATATTTGTTTACAGAGGACTCAGCCGTACGGTCACCTCAGAAGCCGGATCCGGCGATATCGTTGTGGTATCGGGCATTCCGGACATTTCGATAGGCGACACCATATGTGACCCTGAGGTTCCTGAATCCCTCGGAACCATAAGCATCGAAGAGCCGACACTCTCGATGAATTTCATGGTAAACACTTCGCCTTTTGCCGGCAAGGTCGGCAAGTATGTAACGTCGAGGCACATCAAGGACAGACTCGAGAAGGAACTCGAGGTAAACGTAGGGCTTCTTGTAGAGCCTACGGATACTACCGATTCCTTCAAGGTGTCGGGCAGAGGAGAACTCCACCTGTCGATACTCATAGAGAACATGCGCCGCGAGGGATACGAGCTTGCGGTATCGAAGCCTGAGGTAGTCATAAAGAGAGGCCCGAACGGGGAGAAGCTCGAGCCTGTAGAGGAAGTAGTCGTAAGCGTTCCTGATGAATATACCGGCCCGGTCATCTCGAAGCTCAACCTCCGCAAAGCGCTCATGACCGCCATGATGTCGGAGGGCAACGGTTATTCAAAGATAATCTTCACGGCTCCAACCAGGGGCCTCATGGGATACCGCTCGGAATTCATCAATGACACCCGCGGCGAGGGAACCATGGTGAGGCGCTTCCAGGGATTTGAGCCATGGAAAGGCGATATACAGGGGCGCATCAATGGAGTCGCTGTAGCGCAGGAGGAAGGCAACTGCACGGCCTACGCTATATTCACCATCCAGGAAAGAGTCCAGATGTTTGTGAAGCCGCAGGATCATGTATATGAGGGACAGCTGGTAGGAATGAACGCCAGATCTGATGACATGGTAGTGAATCCGTGCAGAGCCAAAAAGGCTACCAATATGAGAGCTGCCGGCTCGGACGACACCATCAAGCTTACTCCTCCGCGCACATTCACGCTTGAGGAAGCGCTGGAATTCATTGACGATGACGAGCTTGTCGAGGTGACACCGACAGACATCCGTCTCCGCAAGAAGCTCCTCACAGAGCTTGAGAGGCGTAAGTACAACAACCGCATGAACCGCTGAAAAGGCGGAAGGGCATGACCGGACAGAGAGAAGCTGAAAAAGATACCGAAAG
>CADATR010000182.1 GCA_902790885.1 uncultured Eubacteriales bacterium | reverse complement strand
GACAAAAAACAAACCACATATGATCTGGTAAATCGCTTAGATAAACACAATTTATCGCAATATTTACTTGTCAAGGTGCTATTGTATACAAAGCGCTAATAGTTTAGCGTTGTTAATGTAATATTGGTTACAGCTGTAGTAACTTTTTCAGCAGGTTCCCTACAGAGGATAGGGGCTTTCTCGCCTATTTTATGGTAAACGATATCCGTCCTTTTGAATGCCGACGCAATGCGGAGCACTGCCGAGTAGATAAGACCTGCTCCGTATATGCCGACCGTGATGAGCGGCTCCCTGAACACCACCGAACCCACTACCACCGCGATGGCAAGCAGTACGTTGGTGACTCCGAACGCCATCTTCATTCTCCAGCGCGCGCCGTATCTGCGCGACTCGTTTGCCCTGAGCATCGAGACCGCTCTGGCTTCGTTATTGATGAATCTCAACTTTTGCGCCCCTGCTGTTCACTTCTTTCTGTCAGCTTCTTTATGACTTCTATATCCGAAGGCAGCCACTTTACCTGCCACGGATCGCTGAGCGGCAGCCACTTTGCCGATTCGTGCTCGAGCAGCTTCAGCTCTCCGCTGATGACGCTGCATATGAAGCAGTCCATCGAGATGTGGAATTCCGGATAATCATACTCCACAGTCGTGACGAATTCATCTACGGATACCAGCGTATCGAGCTCCTCCTTTATCTCTCTTACGAGAGCCTCTTCGGAAGTCTCACCGGCTTCCACCTTTCCGCCCGGGAATTCCCACCAGTCCTTCCACGCCCCGTAGCCGCGCTGGGTAGCGAAGAATCTGCCTTCTTTTATTATTATAGCTGCAGCGACTTTTATATTTTTGTTCAATGTGTCCTCTTATCTTCTTCCGATTCCCGGCATGTCTACGCGCCCAGCGTCGGCTGATCATATTTGAACAGGATGCAGTTGATCTCATAGATATTGTAGTTGCATGTTTCGATGCAGTACTCGATTATCCTGTCAAACATGATGCTCGGCGAAAGCGCCAGGCCGGCTCGCCCTATCAGGTCTTTTGTTTCATCCAGATTGAGCTCGAGTGCTATGGCAAGCGCGAGCGCTGTTTTTTTGCTCGGCTTGTAACCCGCGTTGCTCCTTATCTTTGAGAAATGCTTCCTGTCTATATTTGCTTTTTTATATACATCCGTGTCACTCAGGCCGCGCCTGTCTATGAGCATGAACAGATACTCCTGGAATGTTTTATCGAGATGCTTTAGCCGTGTTTCGAGCGAAGCCTCCTGCGAAGGAAACGACGGCGCCGAAGGTGCTGAGAATGACCGCGAATATGAAGGCGCGGCATCAGCCTCAAATGCGGGTTGCTCCATGGATTCACTCAGCAGCAGGTCGTCATAGGCTCCGGACTCCGCATCCCGGTCCCCGAACGGCGCGCCCGACTGAGGGATCGGTTCTTCCTCCCTCTTCAGGGCATTCTTTCTTTCCCTGAATCCGTCGAGTATCCTACGCGTCCGTGATGTTTTCTTTGCTCTGACGTCAGATGCATCAGCTCTGTTATACTGCAGGTCACCAGTCCCCTTATACTGCAGATCATCCGCCCTGTTATACTGCAGATAATCCGGAACATACGCCGTCTCACTGTCATCGATGAACGACTGTATATCCGAGAAGAGCTTGCCGGATACCTCAAACGACTCCTTGTCGTAGACCACCAGCAGCACTTCCATCTCATTGCTGAGCAGGAATCCGCTTATCTCCGACATGGCGATGCGCAGAGCTTCATCCTTCGGGAATCCGTAAGTGCCTGTCGCGATGAGCGGGAACGCCGCCGACTCACAGCCGAGCTCCGCCGCCAGCTCAAGCGACCTTCTGTAGCAGCATGCCACAGTCTCGCGCTCGCCCGATCCACCGCCCATCCATGCCGGTCCGACAGTATGGATTATGTATCTGGCATGAAGGCCGAACGCCGGCGTCCATGCGGCTTCTCCGGGAGCGATATCCCCTATCCTCTCTCTGGCCTCGAGGAGCCTGTCCCATCCGGCGGCTTCGTAGATCGCCTGGTCTACGCCCCTGCCTACACCCACCGCAGGATTCGCCGTATTGACTATCGCGTCAGCCTCTACATTTACTATATTGTTGCGTATTATCTGCAGAGCCATTCTTTTCTCCTCATTACAGCGGCAGCGCACCGTTTCGGCACGCTGCTTTTATTATACACTAACTCTTTTACCTGAGGACTCATACTTTTCAGAAAAGCGGCCCCCAGAGCCCTATATTTCAGAGCATCCGCCTCTTTTTTGCCATCCGGAGGCAGAAGCATCAGCTCGTAGTTATATCGTTCTTTTCGCATAGTCCTCGCGGATCCCTTCGAGAGCCTCGCAGTCAAGATCAGCTCCTCTCGACATCCTTACCACGGACTCCGCCACCACTGAGAAATTCCTGGCTATGCCTATTCCGTCATTGTGGAACCTTGCCGATCTTTCAGGCGCGATGCCTATGCGGCCCGCCAGACCTACAGCGTCCATGTTGGCTCCAAGGAATATGAACTCCCAGCCGTATTTTTTCTGCTGCCTTTCTATCATGCGCTTCACCCGCCTGTAGTCGAAGATCACGCTGGCGTTCTCCATGCCGTCTGTAGTTATAACGAAGAGAGTCTTTGCAGGCCTGTCCTCCTCCCTGGCATACTTGTGCACATTGCCGATATGATGTATGGCTCCGCCGACGGCATCGAGAAGCGCCGTGCTGCCTCTTACAAAATATGTATCGCTGTCGAGCTCCCTCACCCTGTCTACCGGCACCCTGTCGTGCACCACTTCGGTAATGTGATCAAAAAGCACCGTCGACCAGATTATGTTGTCCGACTCTTTCTTCTGCTTCCCGAGCATGGCGTTGAAGCCTCCTATCGTATCCGCCTCAAGGCCTGCCATCGAGCCGCTCCTGTCCATGATGAAAACAACTTCCAGCTTCTCGTTCTTTGCATTGCTCTTGTGATTCATTCTATTATCCATTTTCTGCCTCCCTTTCTTCTGCCTGTGCATCTTTAAGTCTGCTGCCTGCGCATCTGCAAGCCACCGGCCCGCGCATCCGGGCATCTGCTGCTCCGGTTTGCCCTCGCAGCTGTTTCTTTTTACCTTGCATGCACATGATATCTTTTCCGGAAGGCCCGATGGTCGCCCGCCATGCGACAAAAGAAGGCGACCTCAGTCTGCAGTTATGTGAATTGGCCTAAAGTACGCCGAATCCACATAACGAAAGGACGGCAAAGCATTGCTGCTGCAAAATAATAATTTAGTGCAGTGAAAAGATCGATGAAAATATGCCTTCGATCGTCAACCTGCTTCCCGGAATCTTTTGTTTTCATTTAAGCATGCATATATGCATCGACTTGAATAATTATTAGCTTTTTCGCCTTGCTGCCTGCCGGCGAAAAAGGACTTTTTACAAATCTTCTACATGAGAGCC
>CADATR010000181.1 GCA_902790885.1 uncultured Eubacteriales bacterium | reverse complement strand
ATGCTGAGAACCGTTTCGATACTTTATGATCTTGAGGAGCTCGCCGCGGAAGCGTCCGATTACGAGGCGTCTTTTGAAGCCATACGAGGGGCATACGGAAGTCTTGCCGCAGCTCACAATGAAAGGGCCGGACTCATACGCGGCAGAATGGATAATATGTTCAGATTCGCTGAGGAGTGCTGGGGTGAAGACAAGGAGATACTGATGGCGGTCACGGAGCTTACGGCTGATCCGGACAGCGTCGCTTTTATCAGCTCGTATGGCTGTGATGAATACTTCAAACACAACAAAAGCCTGCTCATTGATGAAAGAGACATAGAGATCAGGAGAAAAATAGAAGAACTCGGCCTTTGACAGGAAACTTAAAAGAGCGCTCTTCAGTAAGAGCGCTCTTTATTATTGACCTGAAATATTGATTACCTGTGGCTGTACTTTGAGAAATAGTAGATCTTGCCTGCAAATACTCCGACAAATGCCATTACTACGATTGCGTTGATCATGACTGCACCTCCATAAAACCCTGACCTGAAAACCGACGCTCATTTTCCATAAACCAGAGTCCGGATCCGGAGATCCCTTCTCTTTTCACCTACATTGTATTCCTCCTAAAACATAAGTAAAGTTAATAAAATTAATGAAGGCATTAAATTGGACTTAATAAAAAACAAACGATAAAACGGACTCAATGTATTGCTTATAGTTATATTCAAATATATGGTTATTACACTTATCAATAGTTTCGGATTTTGTTCATAGACTATAATAAACGGGTAAACTGTCGCTATAGTATGAAGGGGACTTCACCATGACTTATGAGGAACTGAAGAAAGAAATGGAAAAATACCCTGAGACCATGTCTGAGGGTGAGCGAATGAAAAAATACGCCGCAGGTGAGACCGTAGACCATATACCGTTCTCGCTGCAGAGCAATGAGGAGGCCATGGCCAACATCTTCGGCTACACTACGGCGGAGTGGAGAAACGACGTAAAGGTCCACATCGACGTTATAAAAAGGAGAAAAGAGGAGTTCAATATCGGGGGACTCGCGTCGGGCCTCAGGCTCAGGACCATGGCACAGGCTGTCGGTTCTGAGATTTATTTCCCTGAAGTAGGCATAGACCGCGTGATCAAGCCTGTACTCACAGACTATTCGATGCTGCCTGAGCTGATGAAGGATAATCCGAAGAAGAATCCGGTATTCCTCGCTGTTCTGCAGAGGGGCATCGACCTGAAGATGGCATTCCCTGAGATGGGCATAGCTATGCCTGTAGCAGGACCGTTTACAAACGCTTCTCTCATCAGACCGGTTGAGATGATCCTCAGAGATACAGTCAGAAATCCGGAAAAACTGAACGACCTTCTCAAGTGGACTGTCGATTATACGGTAGCTTACGCTGAGATGTTCGCCGATGAATTCGGCGGCGGCGGATGCACCATCTGCGATCCTATCAGCTGTGCCGACATCCTCGGCAAGAGAAACTACAAGAAGTTCTCGCATCCATGGCTTGAGTATCTGATCGAAGGCCTTACACAGACTCTCGGCAAAAAGCCTGGAATCCACATCTGCGGAAAGACTTCACCGCTGTGGGATGACATGCTGAAACTCAAGGTCGCAAGCTTCAGCGTAGACAACATGGAGAATCTCGCTGACGCAAGAGACAAGATGGGCCCTGTGTTCGGACTTGTCGGAAACGTCGCTCCTGTAGATGTAATGCTCAACGGATCGATCGACGATGTAATCGAGACATGCAAGCAGTGCATCATCAACGGAGCTGAGGCTGAGAACGGATATACTCTCGGAACAGGCTGCCAGGTTCCTATCGGAACTTCGCGTGAGAACTTCGATGCGTTCATCTTTGCGGCACGCAAATACGGCAGAGGCGCACGCAAGGGAATGCTTCCTCTCGGCATCGTAGAAGAAGCTGCAAACGATGTAATAATGAACAAAGAATAAACAACTAATTAAAATAAGGAGATTATATAATAATGGCTACTAAAGAAGAACTTCTGCAGAAGATGTCTGACATGGTTTTCGAGATGGAGGATGAAGACATCGCTGACGTATGTGAAGAGTATATCGAAGAAGGGTATGACGCTCTCGACGGTATCCTGCACGGACTCGTTGACGGCATGAACCGCGCGAGCGAGATGTACGATCAGGAAGAGTACTTCGTAACAGACCTGCTGCTCTGCTCAGACGCTATGTATGCAGGCCTCGATGTACTCCGTCCGCATCTGCCTGAAGACGCAAGCATGGGCGAATCCAAGAAGGCTGTAATCGGAGTAGTTGAGGGCGATACTCACGATATCGGCAAGAACCTCGTAAAGATCATGATGGAAACAGCAGGATTCGAAATGTACGATCTCGGAAGAGACGTTCCGCTCGACAGCTTCGTAGAGAAGGCTAAGGAAGTCGATGCTGACCTCATCATGATGTCGACACTGATGACTACTACAATGCCTGGCATGAGAGAAGTCATCAACAAGCTCAAAGAGCAGGGCATCAGAGACAGCGTAAAGGTAATGGTAGGCGGAAGCCCTATCTCCATGAAGTACGCTGAGGATATCGGCGCTGACGGATATTCGCGAAACGCTGTAGAGGCTGTCGAAGTCGCGAAGAAGCTCTGCGGAGTCGAATAGAATAAAGCAAAGGAATCAACAGTAATGCCAATTCTTAAAGTAATGCCGGAGGAAAAGCAATATGATTTTGCCTCCGGCAAAAATTTGATGGAAATAATGCTCGACGCGGGCCTGTTCATAGACAACGCCTGCGGCGGCAAGGGACTCTGCGGAAAGTGCAGGGTAAAGGTATGTGAGGGCAGCGTAAGCGAAGCCGGTGAGACCGAACGCGGCATACTCAAGGCCGAAGAGCTTGAGCAGGGAGTAAGGCTGGCGTGCCTTGCCCGTCCTGAAGGCGACATCACCATCGAGCTGCTTCAGAAAGAGAAGAAGCACGATGTGCTCGCCTCCGGTTACATGCCTGATTTTGAATTCGAACAGGATATCGTGAAGGTGCCGGTCACCATCCACAAGCCTACTCTTGCAGATCAGACTCCTTTCGAGAACCAGATAATCGAGCAGGTGGGAGCTCAGGCTTCCGTTGGCCATGACGGCGCGACAGGCTATCTCGGTTTCGACTATACAGCTCTTCGTGAGCATTCGATGCTTCCGGGAGAGTACACAGCTGTGCTCCATAACGGAAAGGTAATAGCACTTGAGCCCGGGGATACAACAGCTGCATTGTATGGAGTTGCGGTCGATATCGGTACAACAACTGTCGTATGCTCTCTAATCGACATGAATACCGGTGAAGAGCTGGGACATGCGTCAGAGATCAACGCTCAGAAGTTCTTCGGACTTGATGTTCTTACAAGGATCACATATGAGATAGAGAATCCTGAGGACGGAAGGGAAAAGCTGCAGAAGGCTATCGTCGGCTCCATCAATAAGATGGTGAAGTCGGTATGTGACAGGAACG
>CADATR010000180.1 GCA_902790885.1 uncultured Eubacteriales bacterium | reverse complement strand
CTGAATGTAAAGGAGGTAGTCTCTATGACAGGGACAAGAGAAGATACTGCCGCCGCGCAGGCGGAGATGGAAGCACACAAGATCATTAAGGCGATGCGGCTCTATCTTGGTATGACACAGGAAGAGCTCGCCAGAAAGGCAGGAATATCCCCCGGACTCTATTTCAGATATGAGAAGGTACCGGGATATGTCCTTAGAGGGAAGTTCTCAGAGGTTTGTAAGGTCCTAAAGCTGCTGCGTCTCGATCCCAGAAAATTCTACCGGGGAAAATACATACTGAATGAAGCAGGATACAAAGCTGTAGTTCCAAGACGCGGACGTTTGAATTATATGCTTCAGAGAGTGCTCCGGCAGAGCTGCCCGGTGTCTTGCGAAAAATCCGATGAAAAAGGAGGCAAACATAATGGAAGGACACAAGATCATTAAGGCTATGCGGATCTATCTGGGGATGTCACAGAGAGAAGCAGCTGAGAAGCTGGGCATTTATTTGTCAGTATATCAGAAATATGAGAATATTCCGGGGTTTGCTATGCGGGCGAATTTCTCCAGAGTATGCAAGATACTGGAATTCATGCACCTTGATCCCAACAAGTTTTTTATGGAGCGATATGAACTGACCGAAGCAGGATACGAAGTGACCGCGAGGGAAACCACCGGCTCACCGACAAATCAGCAGAAAAGGATTCTCCGGGAATGCTGTCCGGTCCGTTATATCAGGAGTCGGAACAGGATCACAGAGGTCACAATACTATCATCTGATCTGAAATAAGGCAATTGTGGCAGAATATGAACTGCATTGTGAGTTTGTGCAAAACGGAGATTTTACATTTTCATCTTTTCACACTGGGTGAAGAAACCATCTTTTAAGGCCTGAGTATTACAATCAGCTGATTGTATTTTCATGTTCAATTTTAAGATCAGGCTTTCAGAAAATGCGTATTTTCGGTGTTTGTAATAAATAGACAAAGCTGAAAATGCGATGCCTGGTATGTGCATTGACAATTGTCCGGTTATGTGTCATAATAGACAACAACAGGGTAGAAGACGCCGTAGTATATAATACGAAGTATTATATACACATCATGAGGAGAAGCAGCATGGACGAAGAAAAAAGAATAGCCTATTATGTGTATCAAATTGAAATGCCGCCTGAATACGAAGCATTATTTTCATCATTGGCTAGCAAGGCGGGGCTGACAATTGAGGAACTGATCGTACAGTATCTTCACTATGCAGTTGCACATCCCCAAGAGATACTGAATTGGAAAAACGACTATGACGCTTTGCCGGAATCAGAAAAGCAGGAATACAGCCAAATCAAAGTGAAGCAAATAGAACCAGTATACTGCGATGACCGCTGGCTGAAACAGCACGGAGGTGCATGATGAATCTACCGCCGATCAACATGATCTCACAGCAGGAGCTGTGTGACCACATCGAGGACGAGGATTTCCTGCTGCGGTATGGGAATCCCGTAGCGATAAAAGAAGATAACGGCACTGTTCTGGCGCTGATGGCAATTGAGTATTACGAACGCATGACCGGAAAAACGGTCGATATTAAGGAGGAGTAAGAATGGCAGACTGGAAATGGGACGGCTCGATCTGGGATTTTGCGGAAACGATACAGTGGGCGCTTGTGTTCCGCCAACTCAGCAAGGACAAACCAGAAGGATGGTCAAAAATGGTGTCGGATCCGAAAATGATCGGGCTGAAGGCAAATGAATACGGCATCACCCTTCGTGCGGTCACCAACGAGATGCTTCGCATCGGTACTGATCTGAAGAATATGTATGCGATCCTCAATAAGAAGGAAGACTGCGCTGATACAGATAATGAATAAGGAGGAAATTATGACAAAGATGACATCCGCACAGGCGGCTAAGGAACTGAGAAAAATGCTTGATCAGCATGATGCGCTGCTGAAGAAGGAGCAGAAAGCAAGTGTGTTTCGTGCAGCGATCCAGGAGGATGTTGAGGATGTGCGTCCGCTCTATGATTATGCCGCATTCCAATCAGAGCTTGCAGAGATCGAAGCGAAGATCCGCAATCTGAAGCATGCGATCAATCAGTTCAATCTGACACAGGTTGTTCCGGGCTTTGATATGACGATCGACCAGATGCTCGTATATATCCCGCAGCTGACTGCACGCAAGAAAAAGCTCGACCATATGCGGTCGAACCTTCCGAAGGAGCGCATCACATCGTTCTCCTCTAATTTTGTGGAGTACAATTACAGCAATTATGATATTGAACAGGCAGAGGCTGATTACGAAAAGGCAGCCGATGAGCTTGCAAGAGCACAGACAGCACTTGATACGGTAAACACAACAGTAGAGTTTGAAGTATGACGCTTCTCCGAGGTCAGACAGTATTTTTGTAACAGCGGAGGGAGGTACAATGTAACACGCTCTATTATGTGGCGTTATTATAAACTGTTATCCGTTATTTGTAAGTGTACATTGTTCGATACTGACTGTCCGCAAACAGCCGTTAATTTATCTGCTGTCTGCCCTGAAAACCTGTGATGAGGCTGTGCCTTTTTCACTGAGCAGAGGAGGTTCGGTTTCATTCTGCTCAACCGATAAAAATGCCCACTAAGCAAGTTCCGATATATATCGGGGGAAGCTTGGTGGGCTGACTGTATTACTGTTGCCTGTATAAGGGCTTTGTGGTATAATAAAGGCGATATATGTAGGAGGCGATATTATGGTTTATATCACAGGAGATATTCACGGTTCAGCAGAGCCACTATACGATCTGTTTGAACGATTTCAGCCGACAGAAGATGATATTATCGTTCTGCTCGGAGATGTAGGTGTCAATTATACCGGTAGGATGCGTGACCGCCTGCTGAAGCAGGAGCTGTGTGATATGAAGTCCACGTTTTTCTGCATTCACGGAAATCACGAGAACAGACCGCAGAATATCTGTTCCTATCAGGAAAAACAGTGGCGCGGCGGTCGTGTGCTATACGAAGAAGACTTCCCGAATATCCTGTTCCCGGTTGACGGAGACATCTTTGACATTGAGGGCAAACAGTGTCTCGTGATCGGCGGAGCATACAGCGTTGACAAATTCTATCGTCTGCGTATGGGCTATAACTGGTGGCCGGATGAGCAGCCGACGCCTACGATCAAAGAATATGTCGAACAGCAGGTCAGCACACACAAGATAGATGTGGTCTTCTCTCACACCTGCCCGTTCAAGTATGTGCCGACCGAGTGCTTCCTGCCCGGCATCGACCAATCGACCGTTGACAACAGCACAGAACACTGGCTGGATACCATCGAAGAGATGCTCGACTACAAGGCGTGGTATCTGGGACATTGGCATATAAACAAAAGAATTGACAAGTTGCATTTTTTGATGCATGATGTGGAGATGCTGATAGATTGAATATTCATCCCTTCTACTATTGGAATCATAATTACTGGTGGTGCGTATTTTGGGGTATATGCGGAAAACGGGTTGCTTTTTCGTTGTGTTCATGGTATAATAAAAAAGGATATAA
>CADATR010000179.1 GCA_902790885.1 uncultured Eubacteriales bacterium | reverse complement strand
AAGCCGGGCGGTTTTTTTGTTCTTGCATAAATGGTAAAATTAAACCATGGAAAGCAAGACATTGAATGCGGAACAACTCAATATTATTCCACACGATGTGATGGTTCAGATGTACCTTCAGCAGGCTGAAGCGTACAAGACTCTGATGGAGCAGAACGGCAAGCTGATGGAACAGAACGCAGAGCTCATCAGGAAGGTCGGAACACTCGAGGAGAACATAGCTGTACTCAATTACAGACTGTTCGGCCGCAAGACTGAAAAGGTCAGCGAGATGAGGAGCAGTGATCAGATGAAGTTCAATTTTGATCTTGACGACCCACTTGCTTTCAACGAAGCAGAGGTCCTTGTTGAGAGCGGGATGCCTGAAGAGCCGGAGATCGAGACGGTCATCATCCACAGAAAGAAACCTAGCGGTAAACGAAAGGAAGACCTGTCTCATGTGGATGAGGTCAAGGTGGATATGCATGAGCTGTCTGAAGAAGAGCTGGCAGAGCGCTTCCCTCACGGCTACGATCGTCTGCCGGATGAAGAATATTCGGACATCGAATACCAGAGAGCCAAGTTCATCAGACATGATCATCACATTGCCGTCTATGCCGGCAAGCATGGCGAAGGCATCGTAAAGGCGTCAAGGCCTAAGAGATTGCTGAAAAACAGCATCCTGACCCCGAGCCTCTTTGCAGCAGGATTCAACTGCAAGTATGCGAACGCAATGCCGCTGAACAGGGTATCTGAGGAATTCGAAAGATGCAACATCCGCATCTCAAGGCAGGATCTGGCCGGATGGATGATCAAGGTGACTGAACGGTATCTCGGGCCATACTACCGGAGGCTCAAGAGCAAGATGATGGAAGCGGATCTCATACATGGTGATGAGACACCATTCACCGTCATAGAGCGTGAACCGGGACAGGGTCTGAAGAGCTGCATGTGGGTCTACCACACATATGACAGGTACGGAGCGCCGCCGATCTTCATCTACGACTACCACAAGGGACGCGATTCGAGCATACCGGCAGAGTTCCTGAAAGACTTCAAAGGGATCCTCGTGACAGATGGTTTTCAGGTCTACCACAAACTGGAAAATGAGCGACCAGATAAGCTGAAGGTGGCAGGCTGCTGGGAACACGCGAAGCGGAAATTCGCTGAACTTGTGAAAAGCCTGAACAGCAAATCCCAGAACGGTAGCGTGGCGGCAGAAGCAGTCAAACGGATCACCGCCATATACCATGTGGATAATATGAGCAAGAATATGACTAACGAGGAACGGCTTGAGCACAGGCAGAAAAACGTCAAGCCACTTCTAGATGCATATTTTGACTGGCTCGGTAATATTGAGACCGCAACACTGGATAAAGGCGGGAATCTTTACAGTGCAATAACATATTCGCTGAATCAGGAGAAATATCTCAGAGTGTTCCTGAACGAGCCAATCGTTCCGACCACCAACAATGACGCGGAGGCAAGCATCAAGAAGTTCTGTGTTGGAAAGCACAGCTGGCATATTATCTCAACTAAAAAGGGCGCTCACTCAAGCGCTATACTCTACAGCATAGCCGAGACCGCCCGTGCTAACGGACTGAAACCGTTTGAATACTGTCAATACCTGCTCGAACAGATCCTCGAACATGATGAGGATCCGCCGGAGGAATATCTGGACGACCTGATGCCGTGGTCAGATAAGATCCCGGAACATTGCAGGAAAATAGTATTCAATTATGATCAGGAGCCGTAAGCCGAAAGAGCTGCGGCTCATATTTTTAGGACCACACGAGTGGTTTACCACTTACGGTTTACCAATTACCCCTATTAATTGGTGCTTACGGAGCAATCGCTGCATCATAAACTTATATATATCAAATGATAAAAATAACTTGTTGAACTTATATCTATCATATGATATATATAAGTTGGAGGCTGAATATGGACAATAGATTCAATATAAATGAAGATTGCAGACTGGTAAGAGAGATGCTTGCGCTTACTCAGGCGGAACTGGCAGAAAAACTTGGAGTTGGGATAGCAACCATCAATCGCTGGGAATACGATAAAACGGAAGCTTCAGAACGCAATCTGGAAACTTTCTATTCGTTTGCATACCACAACGGTATCAGGCTTAATAGTATAAAAGAACAGTTCTACAGGGAGGAGCTGCCTGCAGACTCATTATTGCTGTTCCATGGTGCAAAAGAGTCACTAAACGGTCCTGTCAGGTGTGATGCGTCAAGAGTCAATAATGACTTCGGAAAAGGCTTTTACATGGGAGAATCTTTCCGGCAGGCAGCTCTATTCGTTTCAAATTTTGATAACTCATGCGTTTATTACATAAGGTTTTGTACTGATGGACTGAATGGACTTACATATACAGTCGATACGGAATGGATGATGACAGTGGCATACTTCAGGGGAAAGCTGAAGGGGAGGACAGGAAGCGGCATAGAGAAATCGATCAGAGCAAAGACAGATAACGCGGACTATATAGTTGCTCCTATAGCAGATAACAGAATGTATCAAATAATAGATTCCTTCGTTGATGGGGAAATCACAGATGAACAGTGCCGACATGCTTTAGCCGCAACAGACTTGGGCCTTCAGTATGTGCTGAAAAGTGAAAGCGCGGTAAAATCTGCAGAATTGCTCGAAAGATGTTATCTGTGCTCCGGAGAAAAGACAGCTTTTGCGGGAGCCGGGAGGAGAGACCTGAAGCTGGCAGAGGATAAGGTAAAAGCGGCAAGAATCAAATACAGAGGTAAGGGTAAATATATAGACGAACTGATATGAGAACATTAGATAAAGATGGACGGCTTTTGTGTGAGCTGCAGGGTAAAATATTCGAATCATCCGCTGCTATGTATGGGACAAGCTCGGCTGTTTTTGTACGGCGCTATATGAATTCCGAATATGCTGCAAGAATGGACAGTCCGGGGGCTCTTGACAGACCTACTGACGCGCATGAGGCTTTTGAAGCGCTGAATGATGAATATGGTACAAGCAGCTATGGCAGTGTAACATTTTCTTCCGATGAGCTGTTCTGGATGGGTTATGTTTACCGTCTTTGGGCATATGTTTATGAGATGTCGAGCAGATCAGTATATAGATTATGCAATGTTTCGGAGCTGCATTCGCTGTACTATGCTTATCATACTTTGGATCCGCTGAATGCGGTAAGCAGGATAATGGAAACAAAGGGACTCTCTGTAACAGAAGCGCAGCGACTGGAAGCAGGCGTACAGTTGCTGCGCAAAATACGAAGCCAACGTATAAATTGACATGCATTTTGCAGCGGAACATATCGAGAGATAAGAGCAACGGGTATGGGAGCCTTTAACGAACCTGGTACGGCCCTTCCGCATACCGGCGGCATCGGAACGGCCATCTTCTGCATTCTGGGCTCGTTGCTGTCGATCGGCAGCGCAACAGCCCTGATCGCAAGGAGACGGCTCCGCAGAGACTAGAGCAACGGCTTTGATCGCAAGGCGATCGCGCTTCAAGGACTAGAGCAAAAGCAACTCAAAATCGTACAGCTGACATGGACCCCGGCCGCAAAA
>CADATR010000178.1 GCA_902790885.1 uncultured Eubacteriales bacterium | reverse complement strand
ACCATGGCGTTTGGAGTCTTGTTGACTTCGCCGGCATCGTTCCAATCCATGTCTGCGCCTGTGAGGCCGCTGTATGTGTAGTCTCCTGCGAACTGAGCGATGAGTGCTTCGCAGATGTCTTCGTGTGATGCGGATGCATCAAGGCCTGCTGCTGTCATTGCGCCGTATACAGCGTATACGCAGTCATATGCGTCAGCTGCGAACTGGTTTGGCTCCTCGCCGTATGCTTCCTTGTATGCAGCTACGAACTTCTGTGTAGCTTCGTCCTCAGATGTAGCGATGAACGGTGTCAGGAGCATTACGCCCTCAGCCAGTGATGTGTCGAATCCCTCGAGTGTGAGGATTCCGTCCATACCGTCAACTCCGAAGAATGTAGGCTCGTATCCGATCTTGTCTGCCTGGATCAGGATGTTCGAAGCCGGTGTGTAGTAGATCGGCAGGAAGACGAAGTCAGCGCCTGCGTTCTTCATGCTGTTGATCTGAGCCTGGAAGTCTGTGTTGGCGTCATCAGAGAATGCCTCTACAGCTACGAGCTTCTTGCCTGCTGCTTCATATTCTGCTTTGAACTTGTCGAAGATTCCTGCGGAGTAGTCAGATGCGTTGTTGTAGATAACTCCAACCTTTGCGTCTGCCATGTTTGCTACTACCCAGTCAGCTGCAGCGACACCCTGGTTAGGGTCGGAGAAGCAGAGCTGGAATACGTTGTCCTTACCCTCTGTTACAGCTACCTGGGAAGCCGAAGGTGTGAGCTCGAATACTCTGTCTTCGAATGCCTTCTCTGAAGCTGCTACGCAGGAGCCAGATGTTGTGGATCCTACGAATACCTTCATTCCGTCGTCCATCAGCTTGTTGTAAGCGTTGACAGCCTTCTCGCCGTCAGCCTCGTCATCCTCTGCCTGCCATGCAAGCTGGAGGCCGTCCGGATTAGCTGCGTTGATCTCGTCAACAGCGAGCTGTCCGCCGTTCTTTACTGCGTTTCCGTAAATAGCAGCCGGTCCCGTGAGAGGGCCTGTGTTGCCGAGCAGTACTGCCTCGCCTGATCCGGAATCACTGCTTCCGCCGCCGCCACCGCATGCTGCAAGCATAAATGCCATCATGCAGGAGAGTGCTGCTACTACGAATTTTGTCCAATTCTTTTTCATTTCTTTCTCCCTTTCTAATCTGAAACTTTGAATCTGACTGAGTTATAGTTGATAAGTAACCGTTTTCCCTAAAGCCTGCCCTTTTGAAACATCCGGGCATTTAATTAGCCCGCATTGCTGCGGGCATCAAGCTCAAGGTTATTGACCTCATGTACTCTATCGCCCTACAGCACAACTTCGCCCCCGACCAGTCTTCCGACCAGAAGGACGCTGATAATGCTGATGACGATAAGGCTTAAGCTGAAATACATTTGGTCTCCTTTTTTGTACAGGTTTTATGTACAATGCGATTATAGTATTGTGAAGATTGTGTGTCAACCTTTTTGTGAAATTATTCAATTTTCAAGCGCTAATTTGTGTACATAATACAAAACAAGATTTTCACGACAAGGGAAAATAAAAAGCCTCCGTCTCCGAAGGCTTAATATTTCAAAGGTTTGCATCCTTTTCAACTATTGCGGTGTGCCGTCCGAGTTGAACAGCGGCAGATATTCAAGGAATGTGATATCGGTGCGGTCAGCAGCCTCGCCCTCAGCGAGAACAGTGAACTTGCCGACGATCTCTCCGCCGACTGTATCTACCAGAGTCTCAAGAGCCGCGAGGGACTCGCCTGTGCTGATAACGTCATCGACTATCAGCGTACGCTTTCCCTGGATCTGCTCTCTCTCGTCTCTTCCGAGGCACAGCGTCTGTACGTGGTCTGTAGTAATGGAATTGACCTGGACTTTAACAACATCCTGCATGTAAAGCTTAGCTCCCTTGCGAGCGACGATATACGGCTTGCCTGACTGACGCGCCATCTCGTAGCACAGAGGAATACCCTTGCTCTCAGCAGTGATAAGTACGTCGAACTCAGGAGCCTGCTTCAGAAGCTCGCTGGCAGCCGCCTCCGTGATCTCTACATCATTGAACATAATGAAGCCTGCAATATACAGGCCGTCAGTGACCTTGCAGAGCGGCAGATGCCTCTCGAGGCCTGCGATAGTCATCTTGTAATCCATGATCTTTTCCTTTCGATTATCACAATAACAACAGAAGAATTTTATCACAAGCCGGATGCGTTTTGTATATTATCAGCCGGCTTTTATGATCAATTTTCCCATGGGACCATCTTGCAGATCACGATGTAGCGCGCTTCCTCAAACTCATACGCGCATGTGGAGAGCTCAACGAGCGTGTCCTCAGGCGTCACTTCCACATCAGTCGTATAGTCGGCAAGACTTCTGGCCAGTTCGATATGCTCTTCGCACTGCTCAACATCCGTGAAGTTGGTCATGTAGATGCCGCTGTCGGAAGGCTGATTGAGGAAAGCCCATATGAGAAGATGATACTTTCCCTCAGGCGTTATGAGCTCGAGCTGCGGATGCTCCTCGCAGAACTTCGGATCCACAAGCTTTTTAAGCTGGGCAAACATGGAGCCGTCCTTCATGTGATGCCCGTAGACTATCGTATTGAACTGTTTGAACGGCGCAACTGTAACGCAGTCGGCAAACAGGGTGCCGCAGCCTCCCCAGCTGCGGTCGAAAAGCATGCTGAGATACTGGTCGTTATCAGGGCCCTGCACAACAGGATAATCGATGCGCATGTCCTTGTAGTAAAGCCACCCTATTACATCCGGATTTATCTTTCTGAGAGCCTCGAAATCTATATCTCCTGTAAAGCCGGTCGGCTGTGCCACTTTTGTGACTTCGTCATATGCCGAACGATCCGCCTGATAGCCTCTCATTATGGTGAAGACCTTCCAGCCCGAAACAACAACGATAAGCGCCAGGCAGATCATGATCACGTTCATTGCCGCCCGTCTTATCCTGGAATTCAAAGAGGATGCTTTTTTTGGGTTTTCGCTCATTTCCTCACCGTATCCCCTGTCCCTGCGTTACGCTTCGGGGATCTCTATCTCCTTATAGTCTTTCATAAAATCATAGATTGCTGCCAGAGCCTTGTCAACGCCTCCGGCGGTCTCCGACTCTACATTGAGAGCCATGACCGGATCGTGGAGCGACATCCTCAGCAGGAACCACCCCTTGTATCCGTCGAGGTCGTAGTTGACTCTGACCCCTTCGTAATTCGGCTCCACCACTTCGAGCCCGCCGGAGTATTCAGCCCACTTGCCGAAATCCTCGAGCACGCCGGCGCCGTATTTTCTGAAGTCCTCGTCTTTGATCCTGAACCTTACCTCTTTTGATTCGGCCGGAGCTTCAAGTCCCTCGAGCAGAGCTGTTATATCCTTGCCCTGCGCCTTCAGTCTTGCGGCATTGATCACTATCTGCACCGCAAGGAAGGCTCCGTCATCGAGATAATAGTTGTCGGAATACGCAGCGTGGCCCGATGTCTCTATCGCCAGGAAAGCCTGCTCGCCGGCAGCGCTCAGCTCCTTGGCCTTATTGATAACGTTCCTGTAGCCTCTCTTATATCTC
>CADATR010000177.1:1443-5023 GCA_902790885.1 uncultured Eubacteriales bacterium | reverse complement strand
GACCCATACAGAACCGATTTCCTGAAGATCTCCAGGCTCCTCAGCCTTGCAGCCGGATCCCTTGACGCGATATTCACCGGGTACAGGCACTGTTCAGGTGTGAAGGCACGTGCCTTCAGCCCATGTCGCGACAGCTGCCGCGCAAGTGTCTTCACATCCGCATAATTCACATCATCCAGATGAAAGTGCGGATATACTCCGTATAATTCGATGTCACCGCATCCTATCCTCTCGAGAGAGTCAAGCGCGTATTCCAGAGAATACCTCCAGTAAGGATAATTTGATGTCAGTATCTGTGAATGTTCAAGTCCGTCCATATCTATTCTCCGATCACCTATTACTGCAGGGGCTAACCCTTGACACTTCCTGCTGTAAGTCCGCGTACGAACTGTTTCTGCAGCAGCAGGAACGCGATAACCAGCGGCAATGACGCGATCACCATGCTCGCAACGACCAGTGTCCAGTTGGTCGTTGTCATTCCCTGGAAGTTCATCAGACCTATAGGCACTGTTTTCTTAGCTGACGACTGGAGCATGATGTTGGCGAACATCAGCTCGTTCCACACGGCCCTGAAGCTGACGATCGCGCAGGAAGCTATGATCGGTTTGCTAAGCGGTACGATGATGCCTGTAAAAATCTGCCAGGTGGTCGCGCCGTCGATATAAGCCGACTCATCAAGGCTATAGCTGATGCTTCTGTAAAAGGTCATGATCAGGAATGTAGCGAAAGGTATCCTGAATGCCGCGTCGATCAGCACCAGCGAGGTCTGTGTATCATAGAGCCCCGCGAGTTTGACCATTCTGAAGAGCGAAATAACTGATGACTGCGGTGCAAGCATAAGTCCGCCGAGGATAAGATAGATCCAGAACTGTTTGCTTTTGAAATTCAGTCTGGCGAGCGGATATGCGGCAAGGCAGCTGACAAATGTCGAGAGCGCCGTTGCAAGCACCGTGATGATTACTGAGTTCTTGAGATAAGTTCCTATGCCCTGATTCCATGCGTCAACATAATTCTCAAAGTGCCATTCCTCCGGAAGAGCAAATGGGTTGAGGAACATCTCCTGGTTGGTCTTAAAACCTGTAATGAGCATCCACAGTAACGGTATAATGATGATAATCGCAAACAGGCTGAGCAAAATGTATGCAACTATATGTGATAGTTTAGTTCCCATGTCACCCTCCTGTTATTTCTCATCAACATCGTAAGCTTTCATCTGCATAAGTCCGATAATGAACGTAACGATGAATATGAAGAATGCTATCGCTGAAGCATATCCCATCTGGTCATTACGGAAACCTACTTTGTACAGATAAGTCGCTAACGTTTCTGATGCATGTCCCGGGCCGCCATTAGTCGTCACGAAGACTTCGTCGTACTCTCTGATGGCACCGGTTATGGTTATTATCGTATTGATCAGTATTGTGTTCTTGATCTGAGGGAGCGTTATATCAAAGAACTTCCGTACAACACCCGCCCCGTCGATTTCTGCTGCTTCATAAAGCTCTGAAGGTATGTTCTGTATAGCTACGATGAAGAGTATCACTGTATATCCTACATATTGCCACTGAGACATCGCAGCGATGGTCATTGTTGCGGTACTCGCGTTGCCGAGAAGGTCGATGCCCGAAGCATCGATCCCGATCATCTCAAGCAGCGGATTGATAATACCAATGGATGGGCTGACGATCATTTTGAATGTTATGCCCACAACTGTAACCATAAGCAGAGATGGTATAAAGTACACTGTCCGGAAGAAGTTCTGCGATCTGCGCATGAATTTAGCTTCTAGGACACTTGCGATCAGCAGTGACAGTCCTATCTGGAAGATGACGGACATCACGGTGAATATCAGATTGTTCTTGATCGCTACATAGAACACCTCATCTTTGAAGAGCTTCGCGTAATTCTCCAGTCCTACAAATGTATGGCTGGTGCTCATCGCCCCCCATTTGAACAGACTCTCGTACAAGTTAATGAAAATCGGAATGTACAAGAGTACTATCACCATGAGCATTGCAGGCAGCAGATAGATCGCCGCAGTTTTCTGATTGTTTTTCCTCATGATGCTGGCTCCTTGTTGTAATGGATCTCATTTGAGTTGAGGGGCAGATAAGTGCCCCTCAGCGTTGCTCATAACTGCATATTGCAGAATTCTTTACTGATTCGCCTCAGCGGTCTCCTTTGCGGCAGTCTGTACAGCAGACATGATCTCTGCAGCGGTTTTTCCGTCGAGACCCTCCTGCGCGTTAGCCATGTAAGCGTTAGCTACGTTTGCGTCAACGCACTGGTCGAGCCATTCTGCGATTGCTGTATAATCCTCTGCAGTCTTGTATGCGTCTGCGATTACCGGATCAGCATTGTCCTCTGTGATGCCGCCAATCAGTGCATTAGGAAGTCCTGTTTCCTGAGTCTGCTTGAGAGCCTGCTCTCTGGATGTCATGAACTTGAGGAATGCAACTGCTACATCAGGATTCTCGCATGTTGAAGAAACAGCCCAGTTCTCAGAACCACCTGTTACGATTCCTTCTGCCTCGTCACCTTCAGCACCTGTAGGGATAGGGATCTTGAAGTATCCATATCCGTCTGTTCCCATTGCGTCTGAGTAGAAAGAGAACTGGCTTGTAGCATCAAGAATGAATCCGTACTTGCCTACTCCGAACTCCTCACGTACCTGATAGTAGTCCTTGGAATTAACGTTTGTTCCCATATATCCCTTGCTGTTGAGGTCAAGGAAGGTCTGTACAGCCTTCTCATATCCAGGATCTGTGAATTCGCCGGAAGCAGGGTTGTAGTCTGCCTGACGTACCGCCTGATTAACAAAGCTTCCATTGAACTGTCCGATGTACCACAATGCATACCACTGATCGGAGTTACCGAAAGCAATTGGATCGATCCCGGCGCCCTTAAGTGTCTCACAAGCAGCCATGAACTCATCCCAGGTAGTAGGTACTTCAATGTTGTTGTCTGCAAGTACCTTCTTGTTGTAGAGCATGTAGAGTACCGAGCTTCTGTAAGGAACTGCATAGTTCTTGCCATCGAGAATACTGCTCGAGAGGAACATCGGCAGGAAGCTGTCTCTCCACTCCGGATCCTCTTCGAAGTATGGTGTCAGGTCGAGGCACTTGCCGTTACGTGAGAAACGGTTCAGACTCTCACCGCCCCATGCGAAAAAGATGTCAGGCATGTCCCCGCCGGATGCGAGTACAGCGAGTTTCTCCTTGATAGCCTGGTCACTGATGTTCTCATACTCGATGTGAACGCCAGGGTTAGCGGCTTCGAAGTCAGCGATAGCCTGCTCAAAATATCCTTTGTACTCTTCTTCCGGATGCTTGTCGAGGAATGTCAGAGTTATGTCTCCGCCCTCTGAGGATTTCTCGCTTCTTCCGCCACCGCATGCAGCAAGCATGCTGATAGTCAGAGCCATGACCATAATCAATGCAAAGATTCTTTTCTTCATAATCATTTACCTAATCCTTTCTAACAATTAGTAACTTGTGATTAGTAGTAATAACGAATTGTTTGCGGATAATGATGTCCTGCATGATCATGATCTTTTCAGATATTGATGATCTCACTGATC
>CADATR010000177.1:0-1404 GCA_902790885.1 uncultured Eubacteriales bacterium | reverse complement strand
CTCTGAAAGCGGAAGATAATTCATTAGAAATGCACTTATGAACGAATCACCTGCACCCATCGTGTCTGTAGCCTCGACATTGCAGACCGGCTGCCTGTAAAACTGTGTACCGTTCCAGGCTATGGAGTCCTCTCCCCCTCTTGTAGCGACCGCTATACCGCATCCGCATCCTACAGCAGATCTAAGTACTTCGCGGGCCTCTGATTCTGTCAGATGACTGCAGGAGAAGAATCCGACTTTGATGTAAGGTGCAATATTCCTGATCAGTTCATCATCGAAAGTGTCGCTGAAGTCATAGCAGATGTTCACTCCGTGCTCCGCAAGTCTGATAATGCTTTGCGGTGTGACTCTGGCGCCTTCGCTGATGCACGCTATATCAAAACTCCTGATGTATTCCATTTCTTCGTCTGTGAAGGTGAATGGATACAGGTCTGTGACACCCTGTTTATTCCAGTCAATGAAGACCCTGTCTCCATCCACTATGTCTACCAGCGCATAGCCGCTGGAGCCATGCTCATGATGCGAATGACTTACATCTACTCCGCGGCTGGCGATGGTATCTTCGAGAATCTGCCCTACGGTATCATCTGCAAACACTCCCATGAAACCTGCTCTTCCGCCCTGTTCGTTGACATCATAAGCAATGTTCAGCTCATTACCGCCCGGATACATTCTTCCGAGATTAATGTAAATATCCATTGTGGCTATTCCTATTGAAACAATTGAAGGCATGAAATCATTCTCCTTTCAGATAGTTCCGGGTCAGAATGTTTCCGGGGGTTCAGAGCTATATTAAGAGGATGTTATAAAGAAATATCGTTCTATCTTGTATTAGTTATTGCGATATATATATGTTGTCTTATGACGTATCTGTATTATATTTGCAAATGTAACTTGTGTCAATACGTATTATAATAATTCTGAAAACAAAATTTTTCTCCTCTTAATCTTAACAAACACAAAAATTGAGAGGTGTATCATCATACTCCCTCTCATCATAAATACGTATTATAATGTACTATTCTCCGGGTTATGTGCATTCCCCCTCAGATAATGAGTCTAGACATACCATTTGAGGAACCTGTCATTATCTCCCCTCACTATATCCTTGACTATGTGGACCGGTTCTCCAGAAATATCAAAGACACACATCTCGGACTCAATTACCGGCGTACCTTGCGACAGTTCCAGCAATTCGGCGATCTCCCGGTCTGCGAAGATGATCTTGACGCTTCTGCGACCCTTATTCACAGGTATCATATTGTAATTCTTCATCAGGATCTCATAAAGTGAGCCTGTAAGATCTTCTTCTTTGATGCTCTCGAGCGATCCCGGGAGATGATTCTCCTCTATAATGACCGGGACTCCGTCGGCGTATCTGACCCTTCTGATGATCATGATCTT
>CADATR010000176.1 GCA_902790885.1 uncultured Eubacteriales bacterium | reverse complement strand
TTTATGTAGTAGTACTCAGCCTTGATATTGTAGATGCCTACCTCGCGGAACTGAGCGACCACCGTCATATTCCCGTCAACGACCGTCTCTGCCGTCACTTCGTTGCCGCTGTCCTGATCGACCCATTTCTCGAACACCTTGCCTGCAGCGAAAGGATCCTGCGGCATCGTGCCGATCTTCTCTCCGCCCTGTCTGAAGTACTGCGACAGCCTCTCGGTCTGTCCGTCTCCGTTGTCTATTACAAAGCTCACCTTATACTTGTCCGTGAACTTCGCGGTAAGGTTAAGATCGGAGCTTACTTCCTCTCCGCCCTTGTATTCGGTCTCGCCCGCGAACCAGCCGGCAAACTCGCGGCCTTCGCCCACAGGCTCTTCAGGAAGATCGAGCTTGTCGCCTTCGAAGTATGTATCTGTCGCATATGTGCTGCCGTCCACCTTGAAAGTGACATTGAACACGTTCTGATCGTACGCAGCCCATACAGCTGTATCATCCCTGATGACCACCTGGTTTGAGAAATTGCCGCCGGAGTATACCCACTTTCCGTGGTATCCCTCTTTTGCCGGCACTGCCGGTATGTCGTTGAGGCAGTAGTTCGTCTCAGGTCCGACTTTCTCGCTCGCTATGGCGTTTCCGCCCTCGCTGTCGTAGAACGTGACTGTATGCTCTATGGTGTCGTAATCAGGCACTACAACAGTGTCAGAGTCAGGCTTGTAGTTTCCGCTGATCCTTCTGCCTGTGACTCTTATCTCGTTGCCCTGGCCGCCTTTGACTATCTGGCCCAGAGCCCAGTACGCATTGCTGTCGTCGCGGGCTATAGGCTCAGGCATTTCGCCGCCTATGGCCTTGCCTTTTTCGACCTTTACCTTTCTGTGCACCTCCGCGTCTCTGTTGTAGAAGGTGACCGTCCAGAACTCTTCCTCAGGCTCCTCTTCAGTCTCCTCAGCTGTCTCTTCGTCGGTCTGATCTTCATCGGCAGCTCCCTCAGCGTCGAGAACGAGCTCCTCTTCATTGACCGCATTCGAAGTTTCGCCGCCCTGCGCAGCCTGTCCGTCGTTGCCAGCAGGCGCTTCGATCTGCAGCTCAACGGTGTCTCCGCCACCGTCATCCGCAGGTGCAGGAGCATCCTCTTTTGCCGGTTCAGGTTCAGGTGCAGGAGCAGGCTCCGGCTCCTTATGCGCGGAAGCCTCTCTGTGCACGGTCTTTTCCACTGCAGGCGTTTCTGCCGTGACCTCCTCGGCCCTGAGCACCCTGTCAGGAGAGTAAGAAAGGCCCAGACCCGCAACAAGGACCACTGCCAGTACAAGTGCCAGTCCTCTGCGAAGTTTGCGCCTTAATGTCATGTCTTTTCTGTTTGATGGCTTCATTGTCTGCCTCCCGCAGGCGTGCTGCCTCTGTCCCCTTCAGTACCCGCTTTCATCTGTCTGCGGGCTTTTCTGCGTCTCGAACCCGTAATGATAAACACTGCGTATGCAATCACAACAGCGCCCAGGATCCAGATGTTCATTGTCTGCCTGGTGTTGTCAGCTGCTGCTGTGTCAGGAGATTCTGCCAGCGGCGTCTCCTGCTCCTCTATATCTGCTGCCGGGATATCCTCCACCACCTCAATGGTGATATCCGGTCTTCCGTCTTCCTTTTCATCTTCTTCACCCTCAGCCATCACAGACTGTGCGTTGAATGCCGTGAAGCACAGCGCAGCCACCGCAGCCGTAAGTGCAAGGGCGATCATTCTTCCTCTTTTTTCTGATTTTTTAGTCTCTTTCATTCGCGTGTCCATCGCGAACCTCCGATGTTTTATTGCTATGCTTTGCAGGCAGTAATTTCAGTATATTTCTATTGTGAGATAATTATATGCGACTAATCGTCACTACAGCCGTCAAATAAACGGCTATTATGACCTGATTGCAGATTTTTTTCTGTTGTTAACCGCTGATTGCAGGCCTCCCGCAGCTGTCACTTCTATGAATCTCACCGGCAGTCCGGTGACCGCCCTTCAGCAGCGGCGGTCGTTCAATGTCACTTGCGCATCACACCGGCGGAGATCCGGTCAGCGAAGCTTCACCGCAAGATGAAGCGTGTTTCCTATATGATCCGGTATGTAGATGTCCCAGGTCTTGTCCGGGTACTCAAACAGCACGCCCTCTTCCTCGCTTGCGCTCACGGGATAGTGCGTGTCGCCCGACGCATCGACTGCGTATATCTCCCTGTAATCGACTCCAATTCCCGCATCAGATACCTTAAGCAGGAAACCGTCTTTCAGCTTCTCGCTCTCCACCAGAACCGGGCCCTCAGCATCCACCGCAGTCACATCATGGCTGCCGCTCACTATCTGCCTGTTTACCAGCTCAACGCTTATATCCAGAGTGCCGTTTCTGGTCGGCTCCACCGTGAACTCTTTAGCGCCCGCCTCGTAAACAGGAAGTCCGTGGTCCCTAATGGACGCCAGCACTCTGCCGACCGGCAGAAGCGAGCTGACCTCTACCGTATATACCGGAAGGCCGCGTTCGCCCGTCTCGTCTACCGAAACAGTGTAGTCCGGCATTAAGAAGCACAGCGGGAGCATCATGAACACCAGCAGCGCCAGCGAAAGTATGGCTCTCTGGAGCGTGAACCTTTCCTTTCTGTATACGGCGTATGAGGAAATGGTGTCCATCGGAACGGTGTTTGCCTCGCTGCCGCACGCGCTGAATACCCTGTCGAGTATCTCTGAGGTCTCGTGAGTCGTGAGCTCCGCAGCCTCGACAGCCGCATGTGCCTTCGCCTTCCGGCTCAGAAGGCCCGCGGCCTCAGCTCCGCCGCCGGATGCCGCTGCAGCGTTCCCTCCTGCATTTCTTGCCAGATGCCGCTCACTCATTTTTCTGAATTTTGTGACAGTACGGCGTCCCACGTTCATGAGGCCGGCGATCTCGTCATCGGAAAGGCCCTGAACGAGGCTCATAAGCATTATCTGCGACTCCGCCAGAGGGAGGTTCAGTATGCGCGACAGATCGTAATCCCTGTCGCCGGCCGCCGCGCCTGCATGCTCCATATATACCTGCGATGATATGCGGCAAAGCCACGGCATTATGAGCTCGCTCTTTGCCAGCGACGGCAGTACTTCATATACATCAGTGAATACTTCGGGCATGGCCTGCAGGGCCTTTTCCCTGCTGCCGAAGAGCTGCGCCAGATACCACAGCTGGCGGTCGGCAACAGACGCGAAAAGCTCGGCAAAAGCATTGCTGCTGCCCTGCTTTGCCGTCGCGACCATACCGTTAAGATAGGTCTGATCGAGTCTGTCGAATCTGTTTCGTACTGCCATCTACTGTATCCTTTTTTGCGCAGTGATCTTTCTGTGCTGCCCGGTGCCGCGGTCTTTATTGACCGCCGTCTGAATGCACCGCCTATGCTTTATGGCTTTCCCATGCACGTCTGTCTGATAGTGCAATAAGCTCTGTGACCGAGCCCGCCTTATCACCTTCATTGAAGGCCGTGCCGGTGCTGTATCTGAGCGGCGCGTCCGGATGCGCCGTGTTTCTTTCTTCTGTAAGAGATGCCACCTTGTCGAGGAACCTCTCTATGCGGGTGTCAGTGCAGTCTCTGAAAACGACTACAAACTTGTTGCCGCCGTTTCTGCCTATGAAGCACGATCTTCCCGCCGCATTCTGCAGTAT
>CADATR010000175.1 GCA_902790885.1 uncultured Eubacteriales bacterium | reverse complement strand
ACCGGGCTTGTTATTTGTGCTGCTCCCGCTGCAGGCAGACTGCTATAGCTTTTATCAATAGTTGAGTTCCGCAAAAGGGAGTATATTAATTGTGTATGGTTGCTGATGTCAGCGGCTGGCTCTTGTCGGATGCCGGCCGGCGCGGCGGACTGCCGAAGGCAGCTCCTGCTGAAAAGGCATGAGCAGCTTGAATAAATCAAGATCAGTTTAAATCATTTCGGAGGTAAGAAAATGAGAATCGATGCAGGCGGCAAGCAGTGCCCAATCCCTGTAATTATGGCAAAGAAAGAGCTCGAAGCTGGCGAGCAGGATGTTGAGATCATCGTTGACGGCCCTACTCAGGTAGGCAACCTTGAGAGACTCGGTGACGCTCTCGGCAGAAAGGCTACAAGCGAGCCATTCGGCGAGAAGTTCCTCGTGAAGTTCGCTAACGGCGAGACTATCAAGGGAGCAAGCGTAGCTGAAGCAGATACATACGCAGTATTCTTCAACACAAATGCAATCGGAACAAACAACAGCGAGCTCGGCGGCAACCTCGCCAAGATGGCTATCTACACTCTCAGCGAGTCCGAGAGGATCCCGGCATACGTGCTCTTCATGAATGAAGGCGTCAAGCTGGTAACAGGCGTTGAGCCGCAGATCGTCGACAACCTGAACACTCTTATCGAAAAGGGTACAAAGGTGCTCGTATGCGGAACATGCCTCAACTTCTACGGCCTTAAAGATGAACTTAAAGTTGGCACAGTAAGCAACATGTATGATATACTTGGCGCGATGCAGGAAGTCAGCAAGGTGATCAAGCTGTAAAAGACATATCACCGTATGCTGAAAAAGCTTCCGGCAGGCTTGTTATTTCAATAAAATAATATTGCCGGCCGCGATCGCCTTCGATGGGCAGAGCATTACGGCAAACAGGTACTGGGAGCTAACGAATAATACAAATGGACGAATATTATCTTCTCACTTTTGAATCCACACACGCTGCTATTTCTACAGAGAAACTGCTGAAGCCGGCCGAAGTCACTATCATGCCTGTACCGAGGTTCATCTCGGCAAGCTGCGGTATTTCGGTGCGCATACATCCGGATAAGAAGGAATACGCAGAAGAGATATTCCGCGAAAACAGTCACCTTTCTGCTGAAGAGTACGCATATTATCATATAGTACGCGGCAGCGCGGGCACCGACCCGAGCTGCGACAGGCTTGAGGCGATAAAGTAGAACGCGCCATTTGTCTTTCGAAGATAACAAACAACAGCAATTGATCGGATAGATATGAATCCAGGCTCCGGCGAATCGATCGCCGGAGTTTTATTGTGCGTCCAATTTGAGGTGCAGATGTGTATCACTTGTCCTATGGAACGCATCCTTATGATATACTTACTATAATTGGGACTACTATAGGGTCATTGACGGATGTGGTTTCAGTACTAATTACACCAGGGGGACATTTATGATTATTTTCGATTTAGACGGTACGCTGTGGGATTCATCAGTCCAGGTAGCTGATTCGTGGAACATTGTTATAGAGAAGGAAGTGGGCAAAGAGCACACTCTTACTTCTGAAGATATAATGCGCTACATGGGAATGACGATGACTGAGATCGCTGACAGGCATTTCGGTTATCTGCCTGAGGAGCAGCGCTATGATCTGTCTCACAAGTGCGAGGTGTTTGAGAATGACTACATCACCGAGCACGGCGGCGTTCTATTTGAGGGCGTTGAAGAGACTCTGAAAAAGCTGAAGGACAGAGGCGTAAAGATGGCGGTCGTCAGCAACTGCCAGGAAGGATACGTGAAAGCCTTCCTCGACTCCATGGATATGTGGAAGTACTTCGATGACTACGAAGAGTGGGGCCGCACCATGCTGCTCAAGGCTGACAACATAAAGCTGGTGATGGAGCGCAACAACGAACCGAAAAGCATCTATGTCGGAGATATCCAGAAAGATTCCGACGCGTCGCATAAGGCCGGTGTTGACTGCATCTGGGCGGCTTACGGATTCGGCGAGATCAATGACGCTGTGGCGAAGATCGACAGCTTTGATGAGCTGCCGGCAGTACTTGAGGAGCTGGGATATATTTAATGAAACTCAACAACAGACGCACCATACTCGTGGGACTCGCGTTCCTGTCCATCTGCTCGTTCTGGCAGATGTACGACAACGTTGTTCCGCTCATACTGACCAAAACGTTCCATCTTAATGAGACATTCTCGGGCGCCATTATGGCGGCTGACAACGTGCTCGCGCTGTTTCTGCTGCCGTTCTTCGGAACTCTTTCGGACAGAACGGATACGAAGATGGGCAAGAGAACGCCGTACATTCTAGGAGGTACTCTGGCCGCGGTTATACTGCTCAACATACTGCCGCTCATAGACAATTCGTACTATGCGGCAGCGGGCACGGGCAAGATGATCGCTTTCATAGCGGTGCTCGGACTGCTGCTCATCTCGATGGGCACTTACAGGTCGCCGGCCGTAGCGCTCATGCCTGACGTGACGCCAAAGCCGCTGCGCTCGCGCGCAAACGCGATCATCAATCTGATGGGAGCCGTCGGAGGCATCATCTATCTGGCTGTCGCGGCTGTCATGTATCCGAATTCGAAGGTGCTTGGGCTCGATCACATCAATTACCAGCCGCTTTTCGTAGTGGTGGCGCTCATAATGGCGGTGTCCATCATAGTGATGAAGCTGACCATCAACGAGCCGAAGCTGACTGCAGAAAACCAGGCTCTCGAGGCGGAGCATCCCGAGTGGAACCTCGCTGAAGACGACGGAAGCGGCAACGAGGTGCTGCCGGCCGAAGTAAAGCGGAGCCTCGGATTCCTGCTGGCGTCGATCGCGCTGTGGTTCATCGGCTACAACGGCATCACGACATGGTTCACCACCTATGTCGACAAGGTGATGGGGCAGGGCCTCGGCGGAGCATCCACCTGTCTGCTCATAGCGACGGGCGGAGCCATCATCTCGTACATCCCTATAGGAAGCCTGGCGCATAAGATAGGGCGCAAAAAGACCATCATGATAGGAGTCATCCTCCTGGCATCGTGCTTCCTGGCGGGGTACTTCCTCACGACTGCGTTCAGCAGCATAAACGCGATAATGTTTGCGGTATTCGCGCTCGTCGGATTCGCATGGGCGGCTATCAACGTAAACTCGCTGCCGATGGTGGTTGAGATGTGCAGGGGCTCGGATATCGGGAAATTCACCGGATACTACTACACCGCGTCTATGGCGGCGCAGGTGGTAACGCCTGTCCTTGCGGGATTCCTTATCAGGAACATCAGCTATAAGGTGCTGTTCCCGTACGCGGCGCTGTTCGTGCTTTTCAGCTTCCTTACCATGACGCAGGTGAAGCACGGCGACGCGGCTCCGGAGGCAAAGAAAGGCCTCGAGGCGTTCGAAGACATGGATGACTAGCCGGCGGCACTAAGATAAATGAAGAGAAACAGACGACAATTCAGACTTGCTGAGTATTATGCTCACAGGGGCTATCACGATAAACCTTCCATTCCCGAGAACTCGCTGGCGGCCTTCCGCCGCGCGGTGGAGTACGGGCTCCCGTCGGAGTTCGACGTTCACCTCATAGCAGACGGTTCGCTCGTGGTCTTTCATGATGACGATCTTGAGCGCCAGACGGGTGTAAAGGGAAGCATCGAGGCTTATGACATCAGCAACCTCAGAAAGCT
>CADATR010000174.1 GCA_902790885.1 uncultured Eubacteriales bacterium | reverse complement strand
CCTACCCACTGGGCGAGCACCGTGTAGAACGGCGACATCGACGAGCCGTAATTGTCTATCTTCCAGAACACCTCGGTATCCATCGCTACAGGATTCGCCAGGTATTCCGCTACTGCCGCCTCATCGTTAGCCGCAAGCTCGTTCATCGCCTCCAGGAGATCGTTGCCAGACGCATTCATGAGAACGTCGCTAAGTGTTCCCGCTCCGTCCTGAAGATTTTCAAGACTGTCGGATGTCTGATTGATGCTTGCCTTAAGTCTGTCCAGCGCTTTTGTGTATGAGCCGAGGCTGCTGCTCAACGAGGAAAGTCCCGAGTCAGCGCCTGCCATGATCTTCCTGAAATCTGACAGCGATGTTCTCGCGTTGTTGAGAGCCGTCTCCAGGTTTGTGTCTATATCGTTATCGATCTGCCCGAGTATATCGTCAGTCTGCTTTTTCGCCTTATCTATGTTGTCAGAGATAGCTGTGAGGATAGGTTCGCGAGTCGCGTAGTCCATGCTCTTGTCGAGCGACTCCAGCCCGCTTATTATGTCGCCGAGCGTCGCTGAAAGCTCTTCGAACTTACCGCTCAGAACGGTGAAGTCCTCTTCTTTCAGGTATTTCGCCTGCTCATCAGCGCGGGTCTTCATGGTTGTGAACCTTTTCACCCAGATGTCTCTGTTGACATCTACGAACAGGGCATAACCAATGTCGCCAGTGCTGATCAGCTCTGTCACGACAGTCCTGGCTGTCTTCAGCGAGTCCGCGGTATCCTTTACCTTGCCGGCAGCGTCCTCAAGTTTCTGGTTGTCCGCTTTTTTGATCTTGGCGAGCTCCTCATCCGCCGCCTCGAGCATCTTGTCGTTCGCGGCGAACACATCATGAGTGCTGTCTATGAACTCACCTGATGCGTTGATGAGATTACCTGAAGCATCTGTAAGACCGGCCGCGGAATTCGCCAGCACTATGCAGCTGTTAAGATCATTGCTCAGGTCATCTATCCTGTCTGACAAATCGGCGAGCATCTCCTGAGGATCCACCCCGCTTGCCTCCGCCACCGACGCGGCATCGGAAACATAGCCCGCAAGTGTCTCAACGAAAGCGGCATTCACTTCCTCCTGCACGGCCGTCTGGGCCTTACCGGTTATCTTAGGAGCGATGGCGTTCTTCTTTTCGTTCTCGTAGTATTTCAGTACGGGATTGGTCAGGTCGCCGTTGATGAAGCTGAGCACATCTGTACTGAAATCCTCAGGCAGCACAAGGGCGGCATAGTAATCTCCGGCGTATACGCCTTCTATAGCCTTGTCTTCGTTCTCGACGAACACCCATCCTATGGCGTCATTGGCTTCGAGCGCCTCCACTATCTTATCGCCTACATTTATATACAGGCCTGCCGCGGATTTGCCTTCGTCCATGTTGGCGACAGCAACCGAAATGCGGCCGGTCGCATCGGAATCGTAAGGAGCCCAGTTTGAAAGTATGTTGAACCAGGCATAGCAGCAAGGCACAAGGCAAAGACCCATTATAGTTATGATTGCCACCACGCTTCCGGTTATCTTTTTAAGATCATGTCTGATTATGTTGAGGATATTTTTCATTGTTTATCCTCGCTTTCCGGCTCGTTCGCGCGCCAGTGATCTATGTAGCGGGACTGTATCTCCCCCTGCTTATCATGTATGCGGGACTGTATCTCCTCATGCCTCTCATGAATGCGGTTCTGCATCTCCTCATGCTTATCATGGATGCGGCTCTGCATCTCCTCATGCTTATCATGGATGCGGCTCTGCACCAGTTCGCGCATCTGCTCGGAATCAGGGAACAGTACTCCCATATCAGCCTCTCTCTCGCTCACTTCCTCGAGCGTCTTGCGGACAGCGTCATCGAGATATTCCACGCCTATGAGATAGATGGAGATGGCAAACATGCCTATCACCCAGATTATCATGAACACCACCCTGTCGCTGTGGGTGATCAGACGGATGAGTATCATCAGGACCGTAAACACGCCGAGTTGTATGAGGCCGTTCCTTATCTTTCTTTTGTTGCTCTCATGCAGAGCGAAGCTCTTCTCGAGAAGTCTCTTGTAAAGTTCTTCGTAGCGGACGTCCTGTCTGTCATTATTCATCACAGCACCTCCGTTTCTTCGATCTTCTCGGATACGAAATTGTTCATGCCAAGGAAAGGCTTTCTGATGAGAAGCCCTATGGCAAGCGCTACCACCGCGAAGATGAGAAGATATGCCAGGTAGATCACAAAATCATGCCTGTATGTGCCGCAGAGGGCTTCTCTCATCGCGTTTATGGCGTGCGGGAACGGGAAGAACTTGTAGATCTTTCCGAATACAGGCGGCAGTATCTCTATAGGATACGAGCCGCTCGAGCCCGCTATCTGGAGCACCATTATGACGACTACTATCGCCTTGCCGATGTCTCCGAAGGATATGGTCAGCGCGTATATGAAGAGCTCGAACACAAAGCTCGTGACTGCCGCGGATATCCACATCAGCCAAGGATGCACCGGCTGACAATTAAGCAGGAATATGTCTCCCGCGACTATTACAGCTGCCTGCATCTGTCCCACCAGAAAGAAGAGAAGGAAGCGTCCGAAGAACGCCTGCGCCTCTGTAGCCTCCGGGAATTTCTCTCTGTCTATATGTGTCCTGAGAATGGATACGAGGATTACTCCGCCTACCCATATCGCCAGCACCGAATAGAAAGGAGCCATCGCCGCTCCGTATGAGGCGACCGAATACACCTCTTCTACATCCACGTCTACCAGGGATGAGAAGAACTCCGCGTATGCCTCAGGGTCTCCGCCGAGCAGGTCGATCAGCACCGCCAGCCTGTCCTCAGCATCGACAGCTTCGACCTTATCTATTATGCCGTCTATCTTATCCGCCGACGCGCGGAACACCTTCTGCATCTGGAGCAGCGAAGCCTCGAGCTCGCTCACGGTAACATCAGCGCTGTCGAGCACAGGCGACACGCCGTTCAGCATAGATGACATGCTCTGCATAAGAGGCTCCATGACGCTGATAGTCCTGTCGAGGGTGCTTATGAGAGAAGCTACCGAATCGCTGAGCTGCTTCTGGCTGAGTTCTTTAAGACTGTCCATGATCGTCGGTATCGCTGTCGGATTCTTATAGGCATTCGTCAGCGAGTCTATATCGCTTATCATGGCCTGGATCACCGCTCTGATCGCCGTTATGGCAGGCGATCCTTCGGATTCAGGGAACAGCGCCAGCAGTCCCTCGAGATCTGCTTTAAGAATGTTTGCCCTCTCTGTCGCATCTTTGATCAGGGCTTCCCTTTCCTCCTCAGTGATGCCATCCACTGAGAGCTTATTTGCTATCTCCTCCAGAGCTGCCCTTTCCTTTTCTATGCGGGCCTCTCTGTTCTCGAGTATCTTCTTCAGCACTTCGAGGGTCTGCTTTGCCTTCGTAAGATCGGCAGAAGCAGCAGAAGCTGACTTGTCAGTCGTGTCTGCCGCGTCCTTGAGCTTGCCCTCAGCGTTCTTTATGCCAGAATGTATCTGCCCGCTCTTTTCCGTGAAGCTGCTTATGGCAGAGTCGTACGATCTCAGCGTATCCCTGAGATCCTTGAGTCTAGCGATCACGTTCTCAGCTGTATCATCCTCAGACAGCTTATCGGCTATGTCATTGGTCTCATCGAACACAAAGCCGAACACGGTCTCAAGGTACTTTGTCTTTATGGACTTCTG
>CADATR010000173.1 GCA_902790885.1 uncultured Eubacteriales bacterium | reverse complement strand
TGTCCAGGTAACAGATTTGCTGTCTGTTGTATTGGTTGGGCTGTAAGAAACCGTCAGATTAAACGTACTCCCTTCTGTAACAGAAGCACTGGTCTTGTTTAAGGAAATCTTGCTAAGCGGAACCTTCACGGAGGTATTGTCTCCAGTATTGGAAGCATTGTTATCGACAACATTGACGACTGTTCTTAAATCATAATTGCGAATAAATGTGTTATTGCTGTCATAGACTGTGTACTCAGCACCTTCGATAGAGTAGCAGTTGTTTCCATCAGTGATCGAAGTTCTGTTTGAAACCTTCTTCATGTTAAGATGTCCTGGTGCTTCCAGGTATCCGACGATCATGTCCTGAACTCCGGACATATAGCAGATGAACACCTTGAAGCTTGTAGGTACTGCAGCATCTCTCTCAGAATCTGCTTGGTACAGCTCATCGCCGAGTTTCTTGGCCTTAGTCCACACTTCACCGAGGTCAGAAGCATGCGTTCCGCCCCAGGTGGCCATGTCGGATGGTCTGCCAGCATAGACATATGAAAGAGCCAAATGTGCGATACCCCAGTCCTTGCTGAAATTGCCTGTGTAGTACTTGCTTCTGATATTGGTGACATTGTTGTCATAGCCGGGATAGGATGGTGAGTAATACACGATATTTCTCAGGGCATTCCATTTGCCGGTGTCATTATCGTCTGTGATGACCTTATCTACGGTCACTGTTCCCGTTCCTGGAGAGGACTTTGACGGCTGCACGCAGTATGAATATCTGCTGCCGAGATCATCTCCGAGGTCGCACTTTCTGGAGTTACTGTAACCTCCGTTCCCTGATCCGTAGACGATCTGTCCACCGTCATAAACGGTGTACTTGCTGCCCTTCTTGCCATCGAAGGCTGATGCTTCCTGGGTCGCGATTGGGACCACTGATCCAAGCACCATGATCAGGGCAAGAGTCATTGTGAGCATTCGCTTGAATGCATCGATAAACTTGTTGTCTGTCATTGCGTTATTGTCTCCTTTCTGCTAAATGCACATGAACGCGAGGATGATCACCGGCAGGCTGAGGACTACGCAGATCCCTGTCAGGATCCAGCTGAGCCTGTTAGCTGCCTTCTCGCTGAGATAGAGCTGCATTCCTGCATCGTCAGTGCAGATGATCACTTCGTCATTAGCTTTGTCTTCTTTGGTTTTCGTCATATACCGTCCTTTCCCGCAAATTCAGACAAACAAAAAACGCCCAGATCGTTAAATCTGAGCGTTGCATGTTTGTCATGATATTGCGATTATTGTAATATTAATATTTTTCTTCTTCGGTTAGTAACTGGTAGTAATAGAGGTAGGGTTACAGGGAAGGAGATGGGAAAAGTTACTCCTCATGCAATTGAGCAGTACTCCTCCTATCTGGCATCATCCCGTTCCCGCTGCCTCTGTCTGTGTCTGCCATAGAATTCCATAGCGGCTGCGATATAGTCTTCTCGTTTGGATACAGGGAGATCCGGCGGAAACAGATTCCTAAACCTCTCCCCTCGCAGAATGATCCTCTCCTTCTGATTCGGCTTCTCCTCGGTAAGTATCGCTTCCATCGCTTCAGGTGTGAGCTTCCCTTCCTCCGACATTCGTCTCATCCTGATTGCCTGAGCATGTGACGGTGTGCAACTCTCCATTTCCATCGATTCCCACAGTAATCCTTGCGACAGCTTAGGGATATATGAAAGTTCCACTGCAGGCCGCAGTGCTATCTGCCCCTCATCGACCATGTCCAGGATCTCTGGGAGCAGTTCTGTGAGACGGATATATCTACGGACTTGCTCCCTGCTTTCTCCTGCTGTCCTGCCTATTTCCTCATTACTTCGGAACTTTGACTCCATCGGTGTCGAAGTTAAATCGCTCCGTTTGCCCTGTCGATTCATCGCTTCAAGTCTCATTTTGTAAGCAAATGCTTTCTCGCTCGGGAGTATCTTACTCCTCTGAAAATTGGACTCGACCATAAAGATCGTTCCTTCATCTCTTGTCATCTCGACTACTTCGCATCTGAGGGTAGGTATTCCAGCGATCTTACATGCTCTGTGCCTCCTGTGACCTGACAGCAGTTCATATCTGCCATCTTCTTTCTTCCGTACCGTAGCAGGAGTAAGTACTCCGTTAGCTTTCACTGATTCGACCAGATTCTGCATATCCTCATCATCCCGGACCTTGAATGGATGATCCGGAAATGGATCGATCTCATCGAGCGGTATCTCGTAGATCCTTTTTAGTTTTGCATCATCACGCTCTTCCTGTGAGGAGAACAGATCAGAGAGTGACGGCAATCTCATTTCTGTGCTTCTCTCGTTCGCCAAGCTTCATCACCTCCTTTGTCAGCATCTCATAAGCCTTAGCCGGTTTGGATGATCTGTCATAAGCGAAGATGCTCTGTCCTTCTCTTGTTGCCTCTGCTGCCTTGACTGCCACAGGAATCTGGGTGTCGAAAATTCTCAGGTGCATACCATAATTGGTTCTTATTGCGTTGATAACATCCTTGGCAAGATTGGTTCTGCCATCAACCAGAGTCATGACGATGCCATCGATCTTCAGCTGATCATTGGTATGATTCCGGACCATGTCTATGCTCTTCATGAGCTGGGTCATTCCTTTGGCCGGCAGGTACTGAGCCTGCACGGGGATTATCACGCTGTCAGCTGCAGTAAGAGCATTGATCGTAAGCATGCCAAGCGACGGAAGGCAGTCAATGATTATATAATCGTAGTCTTTCTTCACATCTTTCAGAAGATTCGTCAGCACCTTCTCCCTGCTCATTGCGTTAACAAGCTGAGTCTCCATAGAGGACAGATCCAGATTGGATGGTATGATATCTACTCCTTCTGAATGATGAAGGATCGTATCTTTCACATCCGGCCTGGACTCCTGAGTTGCGAGATACATCAGTCGGCCAAGGGACTTGTCCAGTTCATCAAGGTTATATCCTAATGACGAGGTAAGGTCACTTTGAGGATCTCCATCTATGAGAAGTACCCTCTGTCCTTCTCTGACAAGTCCGACCCCAAGATTCAGCGCAGTAGTTGTCTTTCCGACACCTCCCTTCTGATTACATATAGCTATTGTTTTCGCCATCCGACCACCCCCTTAACTGGCCATTTCGCCTGGAACATCTCCGTGGACTCGATCCCAGAAGATCCCAGTGTATTCGAGAAAACCTTCAAGGAATACTCTTCCATTCGCTTTAGTTCTCTCGGCATTGAGTACAACCAGGAGATCCTGTGCTCCTTCATCCTCGAGTTCTTTAAAGATCTCCATAAGAATGCCCACCGCTTCCCAGTACTTCGCCTCATGATAGAGTTTCATCAGCGTGCACCTGATCTGCTGCTCTGTTCGCTTTGACAGTTCATATTCCACAGCACTAAGATAATGTGCGGCCGTGAGTTTCGCTATTCTGTCCACAAGCACATTTGCATCCTTTACTTTGCCTCCTGTGATAACGATCATCTTTCCTTCTCTTGGTTGTTCCATTAAGTATTACCTTCCTTTCATCTGGTTTTCGTGACAATATAACAGCCTGCCCTATTTAAGAGCAGGCATGTATAAACTGGCTGAATATTAATTGTTTTCTGAATTAATCGACCAGCCTGAGAAGAAGGTCATCAACGCTGTCAGTGTATCTGCCTTCTTCTATCAGCTGATTCTTGAGTTCTATCAGCGCCAGAACTATGATCCTGACTTCTTCATAAGT
>CADATR010000172.1 GCA_902790885.1 uncultured Eubacteriales bacterium | reverse complement strand
TTCATACGAATATATGTCGGTCATGAATCTGAATCTGCTCTCCATGCCGGTGCCGTGACAGCAGCTGTTCTCTTCCGTTTCATAATGCTTGCAGCTGCCCGGAGCGAGCGGCATGAAGTATGTTGTGCCGCCGTCATCACAATGGCTGTGAGACATCAGTATGTGATTGAAGAGCGTCAGCTCGTAATAGTCCATGAGTTCGCAGCGCGCGTGCTCCTCGTACTCGAAAAGCCTTGCAGTGAGCCTCAGCATGTTGACGCTCGCGCAGCTTTCAGCCGTCTTTTCGGTAAGAAAAGCACATTCGCTGTCCGCCGCCCTGAAGCGCTCCTCCTCGCCGGTGCCTCCTATGGAATAGCAGTGATGCCCTGTTATGATACTTTCGAAAGTCCTTACGATGTCCAGGTTTTCCCTGCTGCCTGCCGCGGCATACAGCTCCAGAGCACCCGATATCTGCGGTATGTGCTGATTGGCGTGCATCGAGTCGAGCTTGTCGAGTCCCTTGCGGAGAGGCCCCAGAAGAGCCTCGTTCTCAAACAGCTCCGCTGCCCTGAGGTGCTCCTCCCTGCCGCTTATCCTGTACAGTCTGACGAGAGTGCCAGTCATGCCGCCGTACTCGCCCGCGATATAGGTGTCCCACATCCTGCGCCTGAGATCTGCCGGAAGCTTTGAAAGTCTGTCATATACCCAGTCTCCCACCGGCTCCGCCACATCTCTCGCCTCAGAAATGCCTGCCAGCTCATACGCGTCGAGAAGGCCCGACATTATCTTGTCGAGAGTATAGTAAGGCGCCCATATGTCAGGGTACTTTGTCAGCTTCTCGAGAAGATCGAACTGCTCTTCATCATACGCACTAAGAAAGCCCTTATGCACTTTGCCTGACGCCTCCATGGCGTGCTGGCATTTGGCAAGGCCTGTCACGATGGCCTCCGCTTTCCTCTTATATGTTTCGTCGCCGCTCACAGCGTAAGCCAGCGAAACTGCTGAGAGGTAATGCCCTGTCGTGTGCCCTCTTAGCTTGCAGTCTTCGGCATCCCAGCCTGTCATAGGCTCAGCGCCTCCTGTCGGAAGCCCCGCGGCCTTTCTGAAGCTGTAAAGCAGGCTGTCTGTATCCTGTCGGGCAAGAAAACGCAGCATGTTCAGCTGGCTCTCATGGAACGGAGAGCCCGGCAGAAGCCGCACCCTGCTGATATGCGGATGCTTCCTGTAAGGTCTGACAGCATCTGTCCTGCCTGCTGTTGTGTTTCCCATAACTTTTTATCCGTCGTGCCTGTTCATCCAGCTGATGAGCTCGGCACAGTAATCATCATGTCTGTCGACAAAGCAGGTATGCCTTGCTCTTTCCCAGAGGATCCACTCTGAGCCCTTTATGCCGTCGTGCATCGTCTTTGCGACGAGCGGCGAGCAGAGGTCTGAGATGCCGCTCATTATCAACGAAGGCACCTCTATCTCTCCCAGCCTGTCTATGTATTCAAAATCCTTAAGTGTGCCCGTCGGAGCGAATTCATTAGGGCCCCAGCCGCACACATATGCTTCGCTGCCTTTCTTTTTAGGCCTTGTGCAGCATTCCGGTAGATCCTTCTCCCAGTAGTCACAGTATCTGGCCATATATTCCTCTACAGCAGCGTCATAGGCTTCGCCGCTGAAGTCGCCCGTATCAAGAGCGTGATGTATGGCCTCCTGCATATCCTCAGGCATCATGGCTATCCTGCGCAGGCCTTCCTTCTCCCAGAGGCTGCTCGACGGATGCCCGCTCGAGATTATGAAGCTTCTGACGCCCTTTGTATGTTCCTTGTAGTCGATGCCCAGGCATATCTGCATCATTCCGCCCCATGACTGCCCTATTATGTGGCACTCATCGAGGCCGAGGTATTCCCTGAGCGCAAAGAGCTCATTCATCCATGTCTCTTTAGTCCACAGCTCAGGATGTCCATCTATATATGAAAGACCGCAGCCCAGCTGATCGTACATCACGATCATGCGGTCATCTTCGTCTGCAATGTTATCGAGCACTTCAAAATAATTGTGAGTGCTGCCCGGACCTCCGTGCAGACAGATCAGCGGAGCCTTTCCGTTGTCTGAACGCGTGCCGGTGATCCTGTAGTAAGTCTTATATCCCATGAAAGGCATATAGCCTTCTGTTATCTGTGCCATTAAGACACCCCCAAGCGTCTGTTTTTCTTATTTACAAAATACAGGCCGGATTGTTAAAGATCCGGCCTGTAAATATACATCTGTGAAAATGCCTGAGATGACGGACCGTTTGAATGTTTTATTCACATAGCCTAGAACGACTGCGCCGTTCTGTTTATGATCTCGTTCTGCAGTTCTTCATCAAGGTTTCTGAAGTAATCGGAGTAACCTGCTACGCGCACGATAAGATCCTTGTAATCATCAGGATGCTTCTGAGCCTCGAGCAGTGTCTCCTTGTCGAATACGTTGAACTGGATGTGGTGTCCATCCATAGCGAAGTATGTGCGGATAAGGCTTGCCAGGTTCTCAAGTCCGGTATCGCCTGCAAGAGCGCTCGGAGTGAACTTCTGGTTGAGCAGTGTTCCGCCTGTGGAGCAGTGATCCATCTTCGCGCAGCTCTTGATAACGGCTGTAGGTCCGTTTGTATCAGCGAATTTCTCCGGCGAGATACCCTCGGATACAGGCTTGTTGGCAAGTCTGCCGTTTGCTGTAGCGCCTATTACCTCACCGAAATAGATGTGGCATGTAGTAGGCAGCATGTCTACGTGGTACTGTCCGCCGCTCATTGTAGGACGTCCTGTTACCTCGTCTCTGTACTGCTTGAATACGGTCTGCATGATGTCATCAGCGTAGTCGTCATCGTTGCCGTACTTCGGTGTCTTGTTCTGTACCATGTTGAAGATCTCTTCGTGGCCGACGAAGTTGTCGTCCATTGCCTCGATGAGCTCCTTCATGGTGAAGTTGTGGTTGTCGAATACGTTGTACTTGATAGCCGAGAGGCAGTCAGTGACTGTTCCGATACCAACGCCCTGGATATATCTGGTGTTGTATCTGGAACCGCCGTTGTTGTAGTCCTTGCCCTTCTTGATGCAGTCGTTTGTAACGATCGACAGGCATGGAGCAGGCATGTAGTTGGCGTAAAGCTTCTCGATGACGTTGTTGCCGCGGACCTTTACGTCTACCATGTGGTGCAGCTGCTTAGCGAAAGCGTCCCAGAGCTCTTCATAGCTCTTGAAATCTTCAGCATAACCTGTCTGAGGTCCGAGCTGCTTTCCGGACTGATTGTCAAATCCGTTGTAGAGAGTCAGCTGGAAGATCTTAGGGATGTTGAGGTATCCTGTCAGGATGTAAGCCTCGTTGCCCCACGAACCTGTCTCAACGCATCCGGACGATCCGCCCTGGCGCGCGTCATCAAGAGTCTTGCCCGCGTTGAGCAGCTCCTGAACGATCTCATCTGTATTATAGAAAGCAGGCTGTCCCCATCCTTCTCTCGAGATCTCGCAGGCTCTCTTGAGGAACTTTTGAGGAGTCTTCTTGCTGATCTGAACGTTCGAGTTAGGCTGTACCAGCTTCATCTCGTCCATGCAGTCGAGAATGAGATAGCTGACAGCGTTGACGCCGTTCGTTCCGTCTTCCTTGATTCCGCCCGTATTGATGTTGGCGAAGTCTGTATATGTGCCGCTCTCCTTGAGAGTGACGCCTACCTTTACAGGTGCAGGCTGGTTGTTGAACTTGACCCAGAGGCACTCGAGGAGTTCGAGAGCTCTCTCGTCATCGAGGATGCCGTCCTCAACG
>CADATR010000171.1 GCA_902790885.1 uncultured Eubacteriales bacterium | reverse complement strand
CGTAACCCTCGTGGATTTCGAGAATACATAAGTTTTCGCAATTCCACGGAGGTGTACGGATGAAAAAGTATGAGTACAGTTTTAGCAATGAAAGCGTAACTATCGAAGTCAGCGATGAATGGGCCGGCGTTCTGGCAGAGCTCGACAGAGAAGAGTACAACAACGATCACGCTGAGACCAGAAGGCATGTCTCGCTTGATGACGGAGAGGACGGCGAGTGGCTCAGCACCGCAAAAAAGGGGGAAACGCTCATCAGGGTCGCAGGAAAGATCTTCAGTCCTGACGACAGGAGATTCAGAAAGGGCAGAAAAGCCCTTTCAAAGAAGCAGACGGAACTCTACGAGTCTGTTTATGACCGCGGCGACAGCGTTGGTGAATATGCTGCAGATAACAACATTGATCAGTCAACTGCATCGAAAAGAAACAGCGCTGTGATTGAAAAGTTCAAAAAGATCTTCGAGTAGGATCAGTCCCGGGGATTCCGCTGCTGTATGGCGGAGTCCCCGCTTTTTTATTTTGCGTATATATGAACAAACACCTGCGCGAAAGAAGCCGCATGAATGTTCGACAGCCTTATATTTCAAGGGCTTCAGCAACTGACATCTTTATGCGGCCTGCATCCTGCTGTATAATGAATAATAGTGTACTTAAAGACGGGAGGCATTATCATTGCAGCTCCAGTCATGAGTGAAGAACTGTGAAAATGTAGACAATGAAGAATCACGAATGGGTCAACGGCAAACTGCTGCAGACGAATAAGAAATACTCACAGCTGAAGCTGAAGCAGAAAGAGAAGATACACGAATGGATGTATGCTGCCTTTCGCGACAGCTTCAGGAGGACAGGAAAGTTCCCGGGCAAGAAGGAGGATGATGAGATCCTCGCTGTTGTGATGCAGAAGATCGAAGAATCGGAGATATGGATCCCGTGGTATGAGGTCGAGAAGCACTACAAGGGAGTCAAGTCCAGACTGAATAAGCGCTATAAGAAAGAAAAAGCAAGAACACTGATGCAGAATCAGCAGGCATGTATTGATATCGAACCGCTTGATATCAGTCTGTCGGTATGTAAGGTTGAGGACTATTCCGGTATAGATATCAGTAAGCCGTTCTGCTTCACGGGGAGTACCGATGAGGAGTACTCTCTTGTTTGTCCGACAGATATGGTGCCGGGTAATACAACTGACCGCGATGACGGATGGAAAGCGTTCCGTATAGTCGGTGTGCTCGACTTTTCGCTTATCGGCATACTTGCGAAGATATCCAGGATCCTCGCGACAAATGAGATCGGCATATTCGCAGTATCCACATACAACACCGACTATATCCTGACGAAGGAAGAGAACTTCGATAAAGCGCTTGAGGTGCTCAGAAACGCAGGATACAGGTTGAAGACGAAAGAAGATCGTGCTGCATGCGGGAACAGTACCGCGCATCTTGAAGGAGCAGAATAACGAATGACTTTGCAGGAAAGCGGCAATGCCCGCCTGAGAGAACTGAACAGCGCAGATGATCTGGCAGATCTTGTTCATGCTGTCGGATTTATCCCTCTTTTTTCCAATGCCGTAAAAGGCTTTTCGGTGGAAGAACTCACAAGAGGCAGCGCGTGGTGGACTGGAGATCCTGATACAGATCCATGGGAGTGGAGAAAGATGCTTGCTGTCGATCCGGATATTGCATACGGCAAGTTCTTCGGCAGGAATGCAGGGTTTGTAGATAAGGACTTCTTCCCGGTGTTTGCAAATTACAGGCGCAACGGTTATGACTACGATGCCCTGTATGAGGACGGACTCGCATCTCACCGCTCAAAGAAGATCATGGACGTGTTCGGACTTGATGAAGAAGCCTGCGGATCAGAACTAATGACTCCGGAAATCAGGGCGAAAGCCGGATTTGCCAGGGAAAACGGCGAGAAGAATTATGAGGGTGCCATTACGGATCTTCAGATGCAGACATATCTCATCACAGGCGACTTCCGCAGGAGGACAAACAGGTTCGGGCAGGAGTACGGATGGCATATAGCGGTGCTTGAGACACCTGAGACAAAGTGGGGATACAAATTCATCGCATCAGGCTATGAGGAGGAACCTGCGGAATCGTGGGAGCGTATCGTCAGCAGAGTGAAAGCGGTCTGCCCTGATGCCTATGACGCGGATATCCGCAGGATCATGGGCATTCGATACCCGGGAGAGTCCGCTGTCAGGGTGTCAGCCAAACCAAAGGAGCCGCCAGCGCCAAAGCAGGTGCGGCCGCAGAAGCTGCCGTGGCCTGAGAACCTGATAACAGAGATAGGTCTGGAGAAAGTATTCGGTTCAGATACATACACACCGCTGAATGATGATCAGATGCATGGCCTTGAGTTTGCTCTTGACAGTCTGAAGGACAAGGAGCAGACTGCGATACTGCTGCGGTACAAGGATCACATGACTCTGAATGATACGGGAGAACAGTTTTCGCTGTCGAGAGAACGGATCAGGCAGATACTGGCAAAAGGCATTCGCAAGCTCCGGCACCCGGACAGACTGAAATACATTCGCGATGGTCTGCAGGGAACTGTCAGAAAAATGGAAGAGGACAAGCGAAGAATAAGAGAATCTATTGAAAAAAACGGGGTGATGGAGACACTGCACTTGATCGGGTTGGAAGACTGCGGGTTTTCCATAAGAGCATACAACTGCCTGAAGAGAGCAGGGCTTACTACCCTCGGAGAGGTCGCTGACAAGGTGGCTGGTGATCCGGCCTTTATCGTAAGGATCCGAAGCCTCGGCATGAAATCGCTGATCGAGGTGGTCGATAAACTTGAAAGCTATGGGGTTGACTGCGACCCGGTACGCAAAGAATCGATAATAATATATGGTGACAGGAACACGCTGGTAAAACGCAGCAGTATATAGTTGTACGGGGAGGGACATTGTGATCAGAACAGTATCGGGAGAATCAGTAAGCAGATTTCTCAGTGCATCATTTATAGACCTCATGTCGCATTTCTGTGACACAGAGATAATCACACCTTGTGAAGGGGAAAAGTGCGTCCTGACAGAAGCAGAATGGAATGCCGTGCCGGAGGAACTGATCGAGAACACTATGAGCAGTGCGGTTCCGGCTTTCGAGGAAGCAGGAGGTGTTCCTTTTATTCGCAAAAAGATCGCGCAGCTTATCAAGATTGCAAAGGCAGAGAATGAGATACAGCTCGATCTGGTCTCCGAGCTGATACTTTACCTCATTGGCCTGAATTGCATCACTCTGTCGTGGGAAGATGCAGACGGGCAGATCCATTATCCTGATGAGACCTTTGATTATCCGGAGAGGCAGGAACTCCTTGAGGAATTGAGACTTGATCCGGAAGAATTTGAAGACGAAGAGGATTTCGACGTGCAGGCAGCAAATGATGAGACTGAGGCCGCCTTCGACTCATTCTGGTCTCTGATGCGAATAAACGAAGAACAGGACGGATATGTATTCTTTGATGATGACTTCACCTTCCTCCTTGACGCTGATGATGTTGCTGAAGGGCTCCATAATCTTTATAAAGCTGTCAGCGATTATGACAGGGAGTGGCACGCAAGACCATGGACGGATATAGGCGAAGAAGTGCCGCCGGTAGTCGCCTATGAGCTTGATGCTGTAGAGGTGGAAGGCATCAACTTCGGAGGTGTCAGCGAAATGCGCAGTGAATACGCAAAGGCTGCCATGGATAATCTGTACGGCAAAAAGGACTGAACTCCAAAATGGGCAAGGGCATAACCCTGACCGCAGAAGAAATTGAGAGACTGAAGTAACTG
>CADATR010000170.1 GCA_902790885.1 uncultured Eubacteriales bacterium | reverse complement strand
ACTCGGTCTTTCGATGGTAAAGGAGATCGCAGAACTGCACGGAGGCAAGGTGACGGTAGAGAGCACCTTGGGCAAAGGCAGCGAGTTCATATTCAGCATACCGCTCGGCGCATAGTTTTGACTAAGAGGTATGAGCCGCAAAAGAATGGCGTGAGTTGCCACGGTAAATGTTCTATAATTAATGGTAAGGTAAACCGGCAGAGATGAAAATATTGAAATATAAGCAGCAAAATTCAAAGCTTATTATTTATATCTGAATGGGAGGAAATCAGAAATGAAGAAACTTGTAGTATGCGCAGCAGTAGTCGGCGGTGTAGCCGGATCAGTAGCTTATCTTAACAAATACGGTCTGCCTGTTCTCGGCAACCTCACAATGCATCTTCCTGTAAAGTTCAAATACGACTTCTGGGATGTATTCACTAAGGGACTCGAGTTCGCTGACGGAAAGATCGCTCTGTAGGACTGAGGCGCAGTGATGCTGATAAAAAACGCTATAATACATGATGCCATCCATCCGGAACCTTACGAGGGCGACATCCTGATCAAAGACGGAAAGCTCGTTTCAGTAGGAGCCGCGATAGAAGGCGAAGACGATGTTATCGACGCTTCGGGTCTTCACGCTTACCCGGGATTTGTAGATGCCCACAGCCATATCGGTCTTGACGGATACGGCGGGCCGACGGGCAACACATATGATTATAACGAGATGAACGATATCGTCAGCCCGCAGCTTCGCGGACTTGACAGTTACTACGCCCAGGATGCAGCCATTCCTATGGCGCTTGAAGGCGGAGTCGTTACAGTTGCAGCCGGTCCGGGCTCGGCAAACGTTCTGGGAGGCACATTCCTCGCGGCAAAGCTTTACGGCAACACTGTAGAGGAAGCCATGATAAAGCCTGAAGTCGCGATGAAGTGTGCATTCGGGGAGAATCCGAAGAGGTGCTACAGAGACAAGCGTGATTCGGCCAGAATGACAACTGCAGCCATTCTGAGAGAGACGCTCTTTGAGGCGCGTGATTACATGCTCCGCAAGGAGGCAGCAGACGGCGACATCACAAAGATGCCGAAGTTCGACATGAAAATGGAAGCGCTGATCCCGGTCATGAAGGGGGAGATGCCTCTTAAGGCACACGCTCATCGCAGCGACGATATCATGACGGCAATCCGCATTGCCAAAGAGTTCGATCTGAAGATAACCATCGAGCACTGCACCGAAGGTCATCTGATCGTGGATGAACTGAAGGCGGCCGGCGTTCCGGTTGCTGTGGGCCCGACTCTCAGCAATGCTTCGAAGCTCGAGCTTCTGAACAAGTCATGGACTACTCCGGGCATACTTGCAGCCGCAGGGATCCAGGTGTCGATCATCACTGACGCGCCTGTAATACCGCAGGAATATCTGCCGCTTTGCGCAGGACTCGCAGTAAAGGCTGGCATGGATCCGTTCAAGGCTCTGCAGGCGATAACCATCAACCCTGCAAAGCACATCGGTATCGAAGACCGGGTCGGAAGCCTCGAGGCAGGTAAGGATGCTGATGTAGTGCTTACAGACGGTGACCCGATGGTAAGCGACACAGTCGTGAAGTACGTGATCGTTGACGGAAAGGTTCGCGTCAATCACGGAAAATAAAGCAATAAACGCAAAAGCCCTGTACCGGCTCAGATACAGGGCTTTTACTATAAGGATGATTGCTATGGGCTGCATATTTCTGCAGAGAGATACAGCGACTGATAACGGAGGTTATAAGATATGGGACTTACAAGACTGGCTTTGAAGATCGCAGCACCTGCGCCGAAGATCGAAGATTATTCAAATTATCTGTTCATAGGACCGCATCCCGACGATATTGAGATAGGTGCCGGAGCGACCGCCGCGAAGCTGGCTGCAGCAGGCAGGAATGTCACCTTTCTGATCCTGACCGACGGCAGATACGGTGACGGCTTTTCAAATGGCGTAAAGGGCGATGAGCTCGCGGCCCTGCGAAAGGATGAATGCCTGCGTTCGGCTGAAGTGCTCGGCATAAAGGATGTGCGCTTTCTCGGGCTGAGCGACGGAGGCTTTTATGCGTATGAGGATATGCTGAAGGGAATAGCAAAGGCTGTCGGCGAGTGCAGGCCTGATATCATTTTCGCGCCCGATCACCTGACGGGGCGCGAGTGCCATGCCGACCATCTGAATACCGGGCGCGCGGCAACGCATATAGCATACATGGCGCCTTATGGCGGAATAATGGAGCGGTATGGAGCCGCCCGTGCGGATGTGAAGGGCATCGCTTACTATATGACAGCGAAGCCGAACCGCTATGTGAAGGTGACGAAGCAGCAGTTCGAACAGCAGAATGAAGCGCTTTTCGGCTGCCACACCAGCCAGTTTCCGGATGGGACCAATGAAAAAACGCAGCTGGCATTATACATGAAGCTGCGTTCTGTGGATTTCGGTATCCGTAATCTCTGCTCACATGCGGAAGGCTTCCGCGTGCTGGGTCAGACCCACATGCACTGCACGCCTGAAGAGGTCTGACGGTCTAGAAGTAATTCGCGATACGGCGGATCTTGGACTGAGCCATGTGGTTTTCCATGGCCTTGCGCCCGGCAGCCGCGTTGCGCGTTTCAAAAGCGGAAAATATCGCTCTGTGTTCTTCGAGGATGGCCTTAAGACTGTCCTCGTCGTATGTTTTATGAGGAGCCGAATACTTGAGGTAAGTCTGGTAGACCGAGAGCGTCTTCTGAAGCATGCGGTCACCTGTGCCTGCATAGATGATGCTGTGGAACTGCGAGTTGAAAGAAAGCACTTTCTCAACATCTTCTTTTAATGTGTAGAATTCCATGAACTCCATGCTTTCTGCAAGGCGGTCGATGTCTTCATCGCTCATGCGCCGTATAGCCCATTCGACGGCCTGCACTTCAAAGACCGATCTCAGATCAAAAAGGTCTGAGATGTCGCGCTTGGAGAGCCCCGTAGCAAAGGCTCCGCGGTTCGGGATTATCTCGATGAGCCCGTCAGCCTCGAGCTGGCGGAAGGCTTCTCTGACCGGTGTTCTGCTTACACTGTATCTCTTGCATATAGCCTGCTCTGTCAGCTTGCTTCCGTCAGGGATGGCACCGGAAAGGATGTCTCTCTGAAGCTCGGAAAACAGTCCGGAGGACAATGGCTGGCTTGATTTTTCGCCGTTGATCAGATCCATGTTTGCACCTCTTATTCAGTTGCTGATTATTGTATACAATTTAAGTATAATCCTAAGAAATCGAATGTAAACATCGAAAAAAGATAGACTAGACATATCCAATCTATTAGAATGGAGAGGGTGTGAAACACTCCTGAAAAAACGCATAAAACGCAGTAAATGGAAAGGATGGAATCCAATGATCAAGTACTACCAGCAGGGCACTGTATGGCACAACGGAGCCCCGCAGAAGGCAGCGGAAAATGTGGACAAGAGCGCCGGAAGAAACGGCACTAATGCCTATCAGATCCTTAATGCGCACAGACCTCAGAGCGAAGACGGAATCTTCCATATCAGCTTTGATGCTCTCGTGTCACACGATATCACTTACGTCGGGATCATTCAGACGGCCAGAGCAAGCGGGCTGAAAGAGTTCCCGATTCCTTATGCTATGACAAACTGCCACAACAGCCTCTGCGCCGTAGGCGGTACTATCAATGAGGACGACCACGTATTCGGGCTGTCGGCAGCCAAAAAGTACGGCGGCATCTACGTGCCTGCCAACCAGAGCGTCATCCATTCGTACGCCCGTGAAGAGCTGGCTGCATGCGGCAACATGATACTCGGTTCGGACAGCCACACACGCTACGGTGCTCTCGGCACCATGGGCGTCG
>CADATR010000169.1 GCA_902790885.1 uncultured Eubacteriales bacterium | reverse complement strand
CCCTGAAGATCTTAATGAAACGGTCGGATATAGGGCGGTTCTCATAGTTGCCCGATGTATATCTGTATTTGCCGTCTTTCCCCTGACCCTTTACGAGCTGCAGCTCGCGTATGTCTCTTGATACAGTAGCCTGTGTAACATTATATCCCGAGTCTCTGAGAAGGTTAAGGAGCTGGTCCTGTGTTTCTACTTCATGTGTCTTTATGATCTCGAGTATTTTGTTCTGTCGTGAAAGTCTCATGTCGTCCTCCGTCGTCACCTTTTATTTCCAGAACATTATAGCATAAAAATACGCGATTATGAATAAATACAGAAAATAGTGACTATTTTGCAGGATTTCGGTCATATTCTGATGCAAAAAGGGAGTTTTCCGTTTTGCGGGGCAGAACTGTTGAAAAGCGGGAGGGAAACACCAAAAAAGAACAAAAAACGAACATAGACAATACCATGCAAACATGGTAAAATCCAATGCATGAGGATACTAGGAATCGACCCGGGCTATGCAATAATGGGCTACGGGATTGTAGATTATAAAGGAAGCAGATTTACGCCGGTCGCTTACGGTTCCATCACCACCGAAGCGCATACTCCGAATGAAGAGCGGCTTATGGTGCTGTATGATGAGCTCAGCGATATCATCAGGGAATTCGAGCCTGAAGAAGCATCCATAGAGGAGCTCTTCTACAACACAAACGCGACCACGGCCATCATGGTAGGTGAAGCCAGGGGAATGGCCCTTCTTGCGTGCGCGAAAGCCGGGATAAAGATCTCAGAGTATACGCCGCTGCAGATAAAGTCAGCTCTTACAGGCTATGGCAGAGCAGATAAAAAGCAGGTGCAGACAATGGTAAAGATGATACTTAATCTCAATGAGGTGCCTAAGCCCGACGACACAGCTGACGCTCTCGCGGCCGCGATATGCCACGCGCATCACGCGGGCGGGAAACTCGCTGCATTGAAGAAAGGTCAGCTTCCAAGATAAGGATAAGGTAACAGTCACATGATCAGATTTCTCAGAGGTCAATATCTGTATTATGAATCAGGCTCGATGATAATCGAGACCGCAGGAGGCATAGGCTTCAGAGTCAATGTTTCGGATACCAGCAGTCTTCTTACGGCGCGTGAGGGAGATGAAGTATGCGTCTACACTTATCTTCAGGTGAAGGAAGACGGAATGGCGCTGTACGGCTTTGCTGATGCTGATGCTCTCGCTCTCTTTGAGCAGCTGATAACCGTAAAGGGCGTTGGCCCTAAGGCCGGCCTGGCGATAATGTCGCTCGGCACGCCTAATCAGATAAAATCCGTTATCTCATCCGGAGATGCCTCAGCCATAGCCATGGCTCCGGGAGTAGGCAAAAAGACAGCCGAAAGAGTCATACTTGAGCTCAAGGACAAAGTCTCTGCACTGCCGCTTGAGGGCGAAGACATAAGCGGAGGCATAGCGCCTGCCGCGGCACCGGGCAGCGGAGAACGGGGAGAAGCAGTCATAGCGCTCACGACTCTCGGATACAGCAAAAAGGAGGCTGAGGCAGCAGTAGGTTCTGTTCCGGATGAAGGCCTCAGCGCAGAAGAATACGTTAAGAAATCACTGAAGTTCCTGCTGTAGGGACCACAGATATATTTCAAGGACAAACATAGCAAATGGACAACAGAGTAACACAGACAAAAGCTACGCCGGGAGAGCTGGCGGGTGAAATGACGCTCAGGCCGCAGTATCTCAGTGAATACTGCGGACAGACAGCAGCCAAAGATAACCTTTCGATCTACATCGAGGCTGCAAAGATGAGAGGCGAACCGCTCGATCACGTGCTCTTCTACGGGCCTCCGGGGCTCGGAAAAACCACTCTCGCGGGCATAATCGCGAATGAGATGGGAGTTGACATAAAGATCACCTCGGGCCCGGCGATAGGAAGGGCCGGAGATCTCGCCGCCATTCTTACCAATCTGAATGACAACGATGTGCTCTTTATCGACGAGATCCACAGACTCAACCGCTCGGTCGAAGAAGTGCTTTATTCGGCGATGGAAGACTATGTGCTCGACATCATCATAGGCAAAGGACCGGCCGCAAGATCGCTCAGGATAGACATAGCGAAATTCACTCTTATCGGAGCCACTACCAGGGCAGGCAGCCTGTCAGGTCCGCTGAGAGACAGATTCGGCATAGTAGAGAAATTCGAATTCTATACGCCGGCAGAGATCAAAGAGATACTGCGCAGAACGGCGAACGTGCTTGACGCCTCCATTGACGAGGCTTCGCTCGATGAGATAGCAAGGCGCTCAAGAGGCACACCGCGTATAGGCAACAGACTCATCAAGAGGGTAAGGGATTTCTCATCTGTCATTTCCGACGGGGATATAGACATAGATATCACAATGAAGGCGCTGGACGCTCTTGGTGTTGACAGGCTGGGGCTTGAAAAGCTTGACAGAGACATACTCTCTACGATAATCAAGGGATTCAACGGCGGCCCGGTAGGTATAGAGACCATTGCTTCAGCCATAGGTGAAGAAAGAGTCACTATCGAAGATGCCAATGAGCCTTACCTTATACAGGCGGGCCTTATTTACAGAACACAGAAAGGCAGAGTAGCATCGCGTGCTGCGTATGAGCACATGGGATTGCTCGGACTGTACAGAGAGCCCGAGACCGAGCAGCTGCGCATGGACATCGAATAATGAAACTTGACGATTTTGATTATTATCTTCCGGAGAACCTGATAGCCCAGTCTCCGCTCGAGCAAAGAGACGGATGCAGGCTGATGGTGCTCGACAGACGTGAAAAGACGGTCGAACACCGTCATTTTTACGATATACTTGATTATGTAAACCCGGGCGACTGCCTGGTGCTCAATGACTCCAGAGTCATCCCGGCGCGCATGTACGGCCTCAAGATGGGGACAGGCGCTCATATAGAACTCCTGCTCATCAAGCGTATAGAGGGCGACAGATGGGAATGCCTTGTAAAGCCGGGCAAAAGGCTGCATGACGGCGATACAGTGATACTTGCCGGAAAAACAGATACGGTCCCGGCCGGAAGCGAGCCGCCTGAAGAAGGCTATACTCTGGTAAACGGCATAGAGCAGCCGTTCCTGGCGCATGTGCTCGATATTTATGACAGGGACAACGGAACAAGGCTTGTGGAATTTGAGTACGATGGCATATTCATGGAGAGACTCGAAGAGATAGGCTCCATGCCGCTTCCGCCATATATTACCAGAGTCGCGACAGACAGCGATAAGGAGATGTATCAGACGGTATACAGCCGCGTTGACGGATCCGTAGCCGCGCCTACCGCGGGGCTGCATTTCACAAAAGAGCTGCTCGCGAAGGCTGCTGACAAGGGCGTTCGCATAGCTTACGTGACGCTCCACGTAGGGATAGGCACCTTCAGACCGGTCAAAGCAGAAAACATCGAAGATCACAAGATGCATTTCGAAGAGTGCTCGATAGACGAAGAGAACGCCGCGATCATCAATGAAACTATAGAAAGCGGAGGCCGCGTCATATCCGTCGGAACGACTTCCACCAGGACTCTCGAGAGCATGGCAGGCATGCCGTTTCAGCCGTTTTCAGGCCAGAGCGGCGCACGCAGGCCGTTCAGAGTAAGGGCGGGAGAGACATCGACCGGCATTTTCATCTATCCGGGATATGAGTTCAAAATAGTTGACGCGCTCATAACCAACTTCCATCTGCCGAAATCCACTCTTCTGATGCTGATATCAGCGCTTTATGACAGAGAAGAGATACTGAAGGCATATGAGATCGCTGTAAAAGAGGAGTACAGGTTCTTCAGCTACGGCGATGCAATGCTTATAAAATAGGAGACCACAATGGGCAATTCC
>CADATR010000168.1:4694-5246 GCA_902790885.1 uncultured Eubacteriales bacterium | reverse complement strand
TTTAATTCGGTTGAGATCTTCTCATAAAGAGGCATGCTGACTCCGTATCTCTCACCCATTCTGACAACATCATATATCAGTCCGTCTATTTCCGACGCCTTGCCCGCGGCTATATCGCGCTGCAGCGATGTTGTCATGTCAGGCGAAAGGCCTGCGGATATCTTCAGGTTTACCGGCACTATGTCTTCCCCGAAGCCTATTCCCATGGCGTCTGCCAGATCAGATATCTCTCTGATCAGCCCCTCGAAGCATTCTCTTATCTCGCCCTGCTGCTGTATGGCTCCTGCCGGCACGTCATAGTAGAGACCGCACGCTCCCTGAGGAGAAACATAGGAGAATTTCCTCATGCTGTCTCTTTCTATGTTGTCTGACAAAATCCCCTCAATGCCGGCGGAGCAAAGGTCGTCCCTCACTCTTTCAAGGAGCGGCCCTGCCTCTGCCTCAAGATGCTTCTGGTCTTTTCTCAGGCCGAACACCACCCGGAGGATCGTTCCGTTCATCCATATATGGCCGGGTTCCTTTATCTCCGATGCCACATAGATGCAGCCATCT
>CADATR010000168.1:3886-4662 GCA_902790885.1 uncultured Eubacteriales bacterium | reverse complement strand
AATTGTGTCAGGGCCTGAGGCTTCCTTCAGGAACGGTATGGTATCATCAATGGAATAGCCCTTGACGCATACGAAGATCACATCGGGATAAGCGTCAGATCCGCCGTTTACGGCACATCTGAGGTGATCCGGTTATCCTCAGTCGTAAATGCGCTGACAGGATCGATGACAAACTCCCCGTCAGGCCGGCTCACTTTCAGACCTCCTTCTCTCATCGCCGCCAGATGCCTTCCGCGTGCGATGAACGTCACATCGTGTCCCGCGCGGGCCATGTGAGAGCCGATCGCTCCGCCCGTGCCTCCTGCGCCGATCACAAGGTATTTAAGTCTTTCTATGTTCACCTGATCCCATCCCTTCTTATGCCATCTGCGTCCCGGCCTTTATCGCCGTTATCGCGATTTCTGTTATTATATATCATCTTTTGGTATAATTCATCTAACCATAAATCTATTAAGAGTATCGGGAGATGACCGCTCCAATTATCACAGAAGTCAGATGGCAAGGAACTCAAAAAAGAGCATAAAAAAAGCATTGCTGTCAGCCGCAGGGGCAGCTCTTGCAGGTCTGTCAGTGTATACAGTACATACAGATCTGCATGTTTGCGTGACGCATTACAGCACGCTCACTGATAAGGTATCATCCCCGCTCCGGATCGTACAGGTATCTGACTTCCATAACGACCGCCTGATCGGAAATAAGATGCTCGAAAAGGTACGCAGCGAGTCACCTGACATCATTGTCATCACCGGTGATTTCATTGACCGGAACAGGACCAG
>CADATR010000168.1:0-3864 GCA_902790885.1 uncultured Eubacteriales bacterium | reverse complement strand
AGGCCGCACCTGTTTACTACGTTCCGGGCAACCATGAATCCGCTGTAAGCTCGTACGGCGAGTTCAGGGACGGACTAGCTCAGATGGGAGTGATCTTCCCGGACTCTTCACCAGCCCGCGTCGGATCCGATATACTCGTATACGGCATAGATGATCCGTTTTTTGCAACAGACGATCACCGTAAATCAAAAGCGGTAATCAGCAATTCGCTCTCCGGCATCGCACCTGACAGCAGCAAGTACACCATCCTCCTCTCGCACAGGCCTGAGGCATTTAACGCGTACGCTTCATCAGGCTTTGATCTGGTGTTCGCCGGTCACGCACACGGAGGCCAGTTCAGGCTCCCGGGCATCGGAGGCATATTTGCTCCGGGACAGGGGCTCATGCCCGAATATGACGCCGGCGAATTCGTATCAGGCAGCACAACGATGATAGTAAGCAGAGGCGTCGGCAAAAGCATAATGCCCCTGCGCATTGGGAATCCACCTGAAATAGTTGTGACAGATATTAAGCCGCTTGATTAAGCGGCTCCTTAAATTAATCCTGTATTTCTGTTATTATATAGCAGAGGTTTTAATGGCAAAAACAGTATTACAGAGAGAAATCAACAGACTTAACCGGGCCGAGCGGCGCTTTCTGAAAAAGCAGTTCTACCGTGAGCCCACAAAACTCGATCTCCTGCTCGCAGAGAAAGTCCCTGAGAAGCTGGAGTCCACTCTTAACGCGGCCTTTGCCAAGGCCTTCCATCTTATTTTTTCCAAGGGAAGCTGGCTCATAAGCAAGACCTACTCCGAAGACAAGCTTGTCGCTGAGTTTGAAGAAGCCGCGGCAGAGCTCGAGGAATTCGGAGGGCAAAAGAACATGAGGAGATTCAAGCGCCGCGCCTCAGTAACAGGCACAGCCCACACTATCGTGTCAGCAGTCGCCGGCCTTACGATGGGAATATTCGGCGGCATGCTTCCTGACATAGTCCTCTTCAACGCCCTTGTGCTGCGCAACATATATAAGATAGCCATGAAATACGGCTACTCATACGATACCGATGAGGAGCGCAAATTCATACTCCGCATAATCGCCGCTTCCATATCTGAAGGAGACGAGCTCATCAGGGCCAACAAGGAGATCAATCAGGAGATCCGCACAAACCTGACAAGCGATGACAGCTCACTTGACGAAAGAATAAATGAAGCAGCGATCGCACTTGCGCGAGCACTGCTTCTGATGAAATTCCTCCAGAACATTCCTGTTATTGGTGTTGTGGGCGGAGCTTCAGATTTTATTTACATGGAGCGGATAAGCGACTACGCCGTGCTGAAATACCAGCGCCGTTTTCTGGTTGACCAGCTGAGATCCGGCCGCCACGAATGAAAAACCCGCATTTTCTGCCGGGAAAATACCGTTTAAAACCAGTCCGATGATGACCGCCGCCATAACGAATACCAGCGGGAGCAAACGATTACCGGAGGTCGCGGGCTGACCGTCAGATCCGCATCTGTCTGCGTGTGCAGTCTTTCTGCAAAATATGACTGCCTGATCGCCAGTAAACGCCCAGAATACCAGCATCAGCAAATTCTCAATGAACACCAGCACTCCCGCCTTCTCATAATCCAGGAATGCGAATGCTGCACGGAAGAACATGTAATCTGCCCAGCCGTTCCGCAGAAAGAGAAAAAGTCCTGTGCCCGCGAGGCAGCAGAAAACTCCCGCAACAGCAGTTCCGGTTTTGCCCTCGATCTTCATCTTCGCCGTCATCACCGGTATGTGCAGGCCAAGGTGCAGCCCCATCAGCACGAAAGACCAGTGCGACATAGCGAGATGCATCTTTCTTGCAAGCGAAACAGGCACCATGCCATACAGGAACGGAACAGCATGAGCACTCATGGACATCCCCGACAGAGCTGTTATCACAAACGACAACAGCAGCAGTATGTTTACTGCTGTTGTTATGATCCTGTACGGATTGTATTTACCTTTGAAAACCGCGCTGTACCACTTGCGGTTCAGGATCTGATGGACGATGACCAGTGCAGTCATGCCCATGCCGATCCATTCGTGCAGTGTTTCCCCTGTTACCTGATACGCCATCAGGAAAAGCAGGGAAACAGTCATGCAAATATCTATAACCCTTTTCATTTACTTCATCTCTTTTTCCCAGAAACGGATCACATTAAGTTCAAGTCTGTCAGCTGTCTTCTCAAGCTCCGCTGTTTCTTCCGCCGTCAATACCACGTTTGCTGCCTTCACAGCATCTTCCACGTGATTGGTCTTTGTTACACCTATGATAGGAAGAGTTCCCTTTGCTATCTGCCGTAAAGTTATTTCCGAATGTTCCGTCGTTTCCCCACGCCCACGCGCCGAGTGCGATTTTAGGTAATGATTTCATCGTTTTGCACTCTCTTTACTGCATAGTATACTCAAAAATCAGCTTATCATGCATTTTGCCATTGATCTCCAGTGTTCCTTCTTCCACAAGCATTCTCCGCATCCCTGCCTTTTCCATGGCTTTCTGTGACCCGATATTGTCAGCTGCGCACCACGCACTGACTGTTCTGATGTTTTCATATTCAGTCAGATATCGAAGCACAGCTTTGAGCGCTTCAGTGGCAAATCCATGGCCCCATGAAGCACGCTCAATGCTCATGCCAACCTCGATCCAGTTTTTATCCGCTTTGTAGTCATATGCGCCGATCGCACCGATCAGTCGTCCTTCATATGTGATCCCCCAGCCATAAAAATGAGGATCATCATAGCTATTTATAAATGATTCTATCGTTTCTACCGCCATGGCTTTCGTCTGGTAAGGATTCCAGCCGGAATATTCAAACATCTGCGGGTCGCTGCCAAATATTTCAAACAAAACTGAGGCATCCTCACTTTTATGCCTTCGCAAGATAAGTCTGTCTGTTTTCAGTTCAACTGTTCCACTCATTTTTCCCTGCATGATCGAGCCTCCCAGCTCTTGCTAATGTTTGTCAATCCGGCTGCTGGCCGTCATGGGCCTTCCATGCACACTCTGTGATTTTTATATCTGAAAAAACAGCTTTGAATCGTGATTTCTCCGGGCTGCAGGCATATATGCCAAAGCGAATCCTTCCGCCGCCTTCCCACATATGACAAACCCGCATCTGAGTGAAATCCTCGCCATTCTGAGAACACTCAATACAGTAATCATCATTTCTCCTACTGAACCGATACCACATCACTTTCACGTCTGCCGGGATCGCTGTAGTTGCCCAGTCAGAGTAACCATGATTAGTCACTACAGAACCAAGGTGCTGAAAGTTTTCATTTTCATATTCGACTGATGCCTTCAGCCAGTTTTCACTGTCAAGACACATAACGATGCCGCACTGGTCAAATCGGTAATGACTTTCGGAAAAGTCCGTTTTCACTATGAAAGAAAAGAACTGGTCTTCAGTTTCCAGCTGAAGAACCGGAGCGTTGTCGTTACGAAAGTGGTAATACGTTCGCTGCCACAGATCGGTATGAGGTACAGTTGTTATTTCTATTCTGTCTGAGTGGATAGAATACTCTTCCGGCTCCCTCGTCCACTTCATTTCATGAAGATCCATGTGTCTTTTTCCTCCGCTGCTCCTGTTGTAAAGTACATGGCCAGATTCACAGGGAAGCATGCACTTATCATAATCACAAGTGCTCTGAAAGTTTTTCCACCTTCTCCGTCCTGAGTCATGCATCCGAAAAACAAGGCAACACAGAGCAAAGCACCAAGGGAATCTACACCCGCATCAAAAAGAAACGGCTGAAGTCTGGTGCCATCGAAGAAGTACGTATCACTCACGACTATTGTGAATACAGCCGAAATGATAGTAAACAGCAATCCCAATGCCAGAGCGTTATCTTTTT
>CADATR010000167.1 GCA_902790885.1 uncultured Eubacteriales bacterium | reverse complement strand
TGCTGCTCGACAGATCGCCGGGCCGTGAAGCGTATCCGGGCGACGTATTCTACCTGCATTCAAGACTTCTCGAGAGATCCGCAAGGCTTTCGGACGAAATAGGCGGAGGCTCCATGACAGCCCTCCCTATAGTTGAGACGCAGGCGGGCGATGTATCGGCATACATCCCTACTAATATTATTTCGATCACAGACGGCCAGATATTCCTGGAGTCAGATCTCTTCTTCTCGGGCCAGAGACCGGCCGTAAACGTTGGTCTTTCGGTATCCCGTGTAGGAGGCGACGCCCAGACAAAGGCCATGAAGAAAGCTTCAGGTACGCTCAGGATCGACCTCGCCCAGTACCGCGAGATGGAAGTGTTCACGCAGTTCGCTTCAGACCTCGACGATCAGACGAGATCGCAGCTCGAGTACGGCCAGGGCCTCATGCGCATGCTGAGGCAGAAGCAGTATAAACCGAAATCGCAGCACGAGCAGGTAATAACTCTCGTTATGGCGCTGGCTCACACCATGCAGGGCATCCCTGCTGACGATGTGCCGGCATTCATCGAGAGGTTCATAGAGATGGTTGAGTCCGATCACAGAGAACTCTGTGACCGCATCGACCAGACCGGCAAGCTCGATGATGATCTTAAGCAGGAGATCATAGACATCTCGGCTGCGTTCCGCCAGAAATGGCAATAGTCACAATTAAGTAATGCCAAGTACCAAAGAGATAAAAAACCGAATAAAGAGCGTCAGCGATACGCAGAAGATCACCAACGCGATGTATCTCATCTCTTCAACTAAGATGAGGCGCGCACGCAAGGAGGCAGAGGAGACGAGGCCTTACTTTGACCTTCTGAGGAAAGAGATCCGCAGGATGTTCGCTATCGAAGGCGGCGAAGTACACAGCAGATATTACGACGCGGATGTTGATGAAAACGTTGCCGGCGGCCGCAACGGGATCCTTGTCATCACGGGTGACAAAGGCCTCGCGGGAGCCTACAACCAGAACGTCATCAAGGAATCCATGGAGCTGATGGATAAAAGCGATGAGTACAGACTGTACATCGTCGGGGATTTCGGGTGGAGATTTTACAGGACCCACGGGTTCCCGGTCTGCGAGGAATTTCAGCACTCGATGAATCAGCCGTCGCTTGCGATGGCCAGAGACATAACCCGCGAGCTGCTCGATGATTTCGACGACGGACTTTTTGACAGACTTTACGTATGCTACACGGAGTTTTCGGGCGGACTCAGCTTCGGAACTGCAATGCACGACAGGCTCATTCCTTTCGACAGGGACGACTTTGTGCCTGAGGGAGAAGAGACAGACGTGAACGCGTCGACAGTATTCGAGTACGAGCCAGACGTAAAGACCGTGCTCGAGAGAATAATGCAGTCGTATCTTGTCGGATACGTATATTCGGCGCTGGTCAACAGCTACTCGTCAGAGCAGAGCGCCAGAATGATGGCGATGGACTCCGCGAATGACAACGCGAGCGAGCTTTTGGGCCAGCTCAAACTTGAATTCAATCACCTGAGGCAGAACGCGATCACCCAGGAGATCACGGAGATCTCCTCTGGTGCTCGAAGTCTTAGAAATAAAGGTAATTGAATGGGGCTTATATAGGAGGAACTATGACTGGACGCATAGTGCAGGTCTCCGGATCTGTTATAAATGTAGAATTTGATGAAGGCCAGATGCCAAGAATAAACGAGGCCCTGACGGTAGAGCTCAACGGAAAGACTCTCGTCATGGAGGTAGCTCAGCACATCGGAAACAACACCGTTAAGTGCATCATGCTCTCGGGCTCCGAAGGAATGAGCAGCGGCATGGAGGTCACCGCGACAGGCGATTCGATCAGAGTACCTGTGGGCAACGTGGTGCTGGGCCGCATGTTCAACGTGCTTGGTGAGCCTATCGATGGCGGCGATCCAATCCCTGAGGATACCGAAAGAATGTCCATCCACAGGAAGGCACCGGGATTTGATGAGATAAGCCCGTCGGTAGAGATCCTCGAGACAGGCATCAAGGTTATCGACCTTCTCGAGCCATATTCGAAGGGCGGAAAAGTCGGCCTCTTCGGCGGCGCCGGAGTAGGAAAGACGGTCCTTATCCAGGAGCTTATCCATAACGTAGCCATGGAGCACGGCGGATACTCCATCTTCACCGGTGTAGGTGAGCGTTCCAGAGAGGGAAATGACCTCTGGAAAGAGATGAGAGAAGCCGGCGTAATGGACAAGACCGCCATGGTATTCGGACAGATGAACGAGGCTCCGGGAGTCCGTATGAGAGTAGGACTCAGCGGCCTCACAATGGCTGAGTATTTCCGTGACAAGCAGAACAAGGACGTGCTGCTCTTCATCGATAATATTTTCAGATTCGTACAGGCTGGTTCAGAGGTATCCACACTGCTCGGCCGTATGCCGTCAGCCGTAGGATATCAGCCGACACTGGCTTCCGAGATGGGCGCCCTGCAGGAGAGGATCACCTCAACAAAGGCGGGATCGATCACATCGGTACAGGCCGTATACGTGCCTGCCGACGACCTCACAGACCCGGCTCCTGCTACAACATTCGCGCACCTCGATGCCACAACAGTACTTTCACGTAAGATCGCTGAGCAGGGACTCTACCCGGCTGTAGACCCGCTCAACTCAACATCACGTATACTCGAGGCCGACATCGTAGGTGAACAGCACTATGAAGTCGCCAGAAAGGTGCAGGAGATACTGCAGAAGTACGCGGAGCTCCAGGACATCATCGCCATCCTCGGAATGGACGAGCTTTCAGACGAGGACAAGCTGACAGTCTACAGAGCGCGTAAGATCCAGAGATTCCTGTCACAGCCGACACACGTAGCTGAGAAGTTCACAGGACTTCCGGGCGTATACGTACCGCTCGCGGATACCGTCAAGGGATTCGGCGCAATCGTAAGCGGCGAAATGGATGAATATCCGGAGCAGGCCTTCTTCAACGTCGGCACACTGGACGACGTAATTGCAAAGGCAAAAACACTTTAGAACACAGTGCGGAGACGATCTGCAATTAAGAATCGTGCAAAAGACAGGCAGCAAACACTCCGCAGAAAGTGCAGAAGCACACCGGGGCAGCGCTCCGACGACGAAACGAACGCCGGAAACTGGAGCTCCGCACGCTTGCAGCGGAGCGGAATTTCCGGTGGCGCCTGGAGGAGCGATGAAGCGGATTGTGCTTCGTGCTTTCGAGGACGTTTGCGGAATGTCTTTTGCGCGATCATAAAACAAAGAGGTTAGGCAATGGCAACATTCAAGCTGCACTTCATGGCAAGTGATCATATGGTATATGAAGGCGATGCCGAATCCGTGTCAGTCATGACAACGGAAGGCAGCATCGGTATTTTGGCGTACCATTCCAACCTCATCATGGCCGTAGTGCCGGGCATCGTAGAGTATGTTCCTGCGGGCAAGGATGCAGAAGCGTCTGGCCTGACAGGCAAGCAGATTTCAGTAGTATCGGATGGACTCCTCAAGGTGGAGAACAACGATGTGATGATCCTCGTCGATACCGCAGAAAATCCTGAAGAAATCGATGAGGCAAGAGCAAAACGCGCTGAAGAGAAGGCCAGAGAAGACCTTAAGCGCGCAAACTCCAACAGAGACGTCGCGCTCGCGAGTGCGGAGCTCTCAAGAGCGCTGAGCCGTATAAAGGCTTCAAAAAGCAAGCATCACCTGTAAAAGGAGAGAATTTGAGGACCATACTGTCCATTTTCAGAAGTGACATCGGTTCATTAAGCCGGCGCTTTTTTGCGCTGGCTATTATAGTGGTATTATAGTGGCAATTTCTGTGCTTCCGGCTCTGTACGCGTGGGTCAACATCTACGCCAACGGCAACCCTTACGCCAATACCGGCAGCATAGAGATAGCCGTCGCTTCGCGTGACCCGGGCCTCGATCTCAATGACGGAACCCACATCAACATGGCCGATGAGGTCTGCGAAGACCTGAAGACGAACGACAAGATAGGATGGCGCTTCCCGGATACGGCTGATGAGGCTGTTGCGGGGGTAAAGTCGGGCCGCTACTACGCCGCTTTGATTTTCGAAGATAATTTCACATACAACATGTATCACTTTGAGCAGGCCCTGCTCGATGACAAGGCGCCGCTCACCTATTACGAG
>CADATR010000166.1 GCA_902790885.1 uncultured Eubacteriales bacterium | reverse complement strand
TGATATCAAAGATCTGGTCTACCAGGATAGGAGCAAGTCCCATTGAAGGCTCGTCGAGCATCAGCAGCTCAGGGTCGGACATGAGCGCCCTTCCCATGGCCAGCATCTGCTGCTCTCCGCCGGAGAGAGTGCCCGCTATCTGCGAGGTCCTCTCCTTGAGTCTCGGGAACTGTTCATATACGTACTCGAGGTTGTGAGCGATGCGGTCCTTCTTTGTGACGAAGGCTCCCATCTGCAGGTTTTCCTCTACGGTGAGGCCCTGAAAGATACGTCTGCCCTCAGGCACGTGCGAGATGCCCATTCCGACTATCTTGTGAGCAGGCACATGTGATATGGAGCTCTCGAGGAACTCTATGTCGCCCGTTCTGCTTCTGAGAAGTCCGGATATAGTGTGGAGCGTTGTTGACTTTCCGGCACCGTTGGCACCGATAAGTGTGACGATCTCACCTCTGTTTACATCGAAAGAGATGCCCTTGATGGCGTGGATGGCTCCGTAGTAAACATTGATATTATCAACTGTAAGTACTGTACCCATCACTTACCCTCCTTTCCGGTATCAGGTTTTCCGGATGCCGCGGACTCAAGTCTGCCCTTTTTGAACGCAGCCTCGATATCATCTTTCTTCGACTCTTCTTCCTGATCCATTTTGCCGCGGCTCTTTCCGAGGTAAGCCTCGATGACCTTAGGGTTGCTCTGGATCTCTTCAGGCCAGCCTTTGGCGATGACTCTTCCGTAGTTGAGAACCACGATGCCCTCGCAGATACCCATTACCAGGCTCATGTCGTGCTCGATAAGGAATACCGCTATCTGGAACCTGTCGCGGATCTCCCTGATGGTATCCATCAGCTCTGATGTCTCGGACGGGTTCATGCCTGCCGCCGGCTCGTCGAGCAGCAGCAGTTTAGGCTTGGTAGCCAGAGCTCTCATGATCTCGAGCCTTCTCTGAGCGCCGTACGGGAGCGATCCCGCCCTGTAGTCGGCAGTCTTCGTCATTCCGAAGATCTTCAGATACTTCATGGCTTCCTTGCGGATGCGGAACTCCTCATGTCTGTACTTAGGAGTATGGAGCATTCCGTCGATAAGCCCGTAATTTGTGGTGTGGTGAAGAGCTACCTTGATGTTCTCCTCTACAGTAAGCTTGTCGAACAGCCTGATGTTCTGGAATGTACGGGCCATTCCGGCCTTGTTGATATCTACAGTATTCATGCCCTTGGTGCTCTTGCCGTCAAAGAAGATCTCTCCCCTTGTAGGCTCATACACCTTGGTGAGCATGTTGAAGATGGTGGTCTTTCCAGCGCCGTTAGGGCCGATAAGTCCGCCTATCTCAGTGCGGCCGAGTGTCAGGTTGAAGTTGTCTACGGCAGTAAGTCCGCCGAAGTCGATGCCCAGATTCTTTACCTCAAGGATAGGCTTTTTGCCCCTGTCCTTCTCAGGGATGAATACCTGGTCATTGTAAGGTTCATCAGGATCGTACTGCTCTTTCGAGTCTACGAACACGGCTCTTCCGCCGACGTTGTCGTTATAGTAGATATCCTGTCTGTTTTCGTAAGCGTGACCGGAGTCGGCGATGTCGATATCGCGGCGCTCATCGCGCATGTCTTTTTTATCTGCCATCTATGCCGCCTCCTTTCTGCTCTTTTTTCTTTTGCCCTTTCCGCCGTCACCGGATTTCTTTTTGAAAGGATTCACCTTTGTCCAGAATGCAGTGATGCGGGACTTCAGAGCCGGATTGTATGTGCAGATCATTACCACGATGAGTACGATCGCGTAGGTAAGCATTCTGTAGTCGGCAAACTGTCTGAATGTCTCAGGCAGCACTGTCAGAAGAGCGGCAGCGATGATTCCGCCCCAGATATTTCCGACTCCGCCGAGTACTACGAATACCAGAATGAGCACCGAAGTATTGAAGTTGAATTTGACAGGTACCAGCGTGCTGTAGTTGAGTCCGAACAGGCAACCTGCCATGCCGGCAAGAGCCGCGCTGACCACGAACGCCATGAGCTTGTACTTTCTTGCGTCGAGTCCAATGGACTCACCCGCAATGCGGTTGTCTCTTATGGACATTATCGCGCGTCCCTGCTTGGAGTTTTTGAGGTTGAGCACGATGAACACCGTAAAGAGGCACAGCAGGAGTCCCCATGTGAACGTAGCCATGGTTTTTGTCCCCGTAGCACCGATGGCTCCGGTGATGATCCTGTCGTTGTTCTCAACGCCGTCTATGGTGTGATTGAAAGCGAACCTGAGACGTCCGTTACCGTCAAATCCGAAGTAAAGAACGTTCATGAAGTTTCTTATGATCTCACCGAAGGCGAGCGTCACTATGGCCAGATAGTCGCCGCGGAGTCCCAGGATAGGGATGCCGATTATGAAGCCTGCTATCGCAGCCACAAACGCCCCGAACAGCATCGAGATAATGATGATCAGCGGCTCAAAGGTCATGCTCTGTCCGAGTATGCGCGACATCAGTATGCCGCTGAATGCCCCTACAGCCATGAATCCCGCGTGTCCCAGCGAGAGTTCTCCCGAAATGCCTACTACGAGGTTGAGAGATACCGCGAGTGAGATGTACACGCAGATAGGAACGAACTGTCCCTGCAGGTTGTGGCCGATAAGCCCTGCCGCCGTGAGGATCTGTAAAATAATGTATCCGCCTATGAGGATGCCGTAGGATATGGAAGCCTCCCTGCGGTATTCGTTTCCCTTCACGGCATTTTTGAGTCCTCTTGAACTTATATTTTTAAGTATTCTGTCTGCCATGGCGCACCTACACTTTCTCGCTGACCTTCTTGCCCAGCAGGCCCGTAGGCTTGACGAGCAGAACGATGATCAGGCATGCAAATACTATGGCGTCAGAGAGCTCTGTCGAGATGTAGGCTCTCGAGAAGATCTCGATTATGCCGAGGATGAGTCCTCCTATCATAGCGCCCGGTATGGAACCGATGCCTCCGAATACGGCCGCGGTGAACGCCTTGATGCCCGGCATGGCTCCTGTCGTAGGCATGAGCACAGGATATGCTGAAAGCATCAGCACTCCGGCTACAGCCGCGAGTCCGGAACCGATGGCGAATGTCAGCGATATGGACTGATTGACGTTGATGCCCATCAGCTGAGCCGCTCCGTTATCCTCAGAGACAGCTCTCATCGCCTTGCCCGCCTTCGTCTTGTTGACGAAGAGCGTCAGAAGGATCATGATGACGATGTTTGCCAGGATCGTAAAGACCGACTCCATCGTTATCGTGAGCTGTCCGCCTACTGCATGTATAGGCTGCATTCCCTTGAACAGGCTCGTGAACATCTTAGGGTTGGCGCCCCAGATCAGCAGCGCGATATTCTGGAGAAAATACGACACGCCGATAGCCGTGATCAGAACAGCCAGCGAGCCGGTTCCCCTGAGCGGTCTGTATGCGAGTCTCTCGATCGTGATACCGAGAAGCGTGCAGATGACCATCGCTACCAGAAGCGCAAGCCAGCCGTTAAGCCCCATATACATGGTCATTACGAAAGACATGTATCCGCCTATCATAATGACGTCACCATGAGCGAAATTGAGCATCTTGGAAATACCATAAACCATCGTATATCCAAGCGCTATGATCGCATATACGCTTCCCAGGCTCAGGCCTGAGATGATGTTAGTCAAAAAATTCATGGTTTCTTCTTCCTATAGTAAATCGTTTAATATGCGGCTAAGGATGCTGCACATCAATGCAGCACCCCTAGCCCAACAACTATACACTTAGTCAGTCAGTGTATTACTCAACCGGTACGTATATGCCGTTTTCGATGACCATGGCGTTTGGAGTCTTGTTGACTTCGCCGGCATCGTTCCAATCCATGTCTGCGCCTGTGAGGCCGCTGTATGTGTAGTCTCCTGCGAACTGAGCG
>CADATR010000165.1 GCA_902790885.1 uncultured Eubacteriales bacterium | reverse complement strand
CGTTGAGCCACATCAGCGCATTGGCGACCGGGAACGGGCTCGAACCGTCGACCTCCAGCGTGACAGGCTGGCATTCTAACCAGCTGAACTACCCGGCCCAATTGTATGTTTAGGTGCTGTGTCTGCGTTTGTTTTTCAGACGCTTGATTATATTAGCACGATTGCATTATTGTGTCAAACAATATTTGATTTATTTTTCAGATTCTTTTTTAGATACAAGATATCTGCCGTGAGTGAGCGTTTCGCCCAGCAGCTGTGCCCTGCCTGAAGTCATGTCAGACACCGCTGATCTCAGCCTTTCCGCGTCTTCCGCCGGGCAGCTTATCACGGTCTTCACCGAGTCACTGTATTCCGTATCGCTCAGACCGAATCCCCTTTCAGACGCGTAATTGCTTATTTTGCTGAGATGTGTATAGTCGAAGGAATAACGCAGAAGAGCGCTCTCCTTTACCTCGCAGATGCCGGCAGCCTCTATGCCCAGCTTTGCCGCATGGGTGTACGCGCGCGCTAATCCGCCTGTGCCGAGTTTTATTCCGCCGAAGTATCTGGTTATCACCATCGCCGTATTCGTCAGTCCCTCGGCCGTTATGAGCTTCAGAACGGGCATGCCCGATGTGCCCTGCGGCTCTCCGTCATCGCTGGCCCACTGATGCTCGCTGCCTGCCCCGCATACGAACGCAGGGACATTGTGCGTGGCGTCTTTATACTTCTCTTTTATGCCCGCAATGAAAAGCCTCGCCTCCTCCGGCGTTTCCGCCGGGGAGACATGGGCTATGAAGCGCGATTTTTCAATTATATATTCGGCTTCGCCGTATTCATAAACGGACCTGTATAAAAACATATGCTGCCTTTTAGAGGATATACTTGTCTACGTCTACTTCCTTGATCTTCTCGCCAAGCTTGTCGAGCACGTATTCCCTGTCTATGCGCACATCGCCCATATCAGGATCAGGAAGATTGTAGGAGATGTCCTCAAGGAGTATCTCAAGTATGGTATGGAGCCTTCTGGCACCGATATTCTCTGTCTCTTCATTCATGAGATACGCAAGGTTTGCGATCTCATCAATAGCGTCGTCTGTGAATTCAACGCTGACGCCCTCGGTCTCAAGAAGAGCCTTCTGCTGCTTTGTGACCGCGTTCTCAGGCACTGTGAGGATCTTTTTGAAGTCCTCTTTGTCGAGGTTGCTGAGTTCGACATTTATAGGGAATCTTCCCTGAAGCTCCGGTATGAGGTCGCTTGGCTTTGAAACATGGAAAGCTCCGGCGCCGATGAAGAGCATGTGGTCTGTCTTGACCGGTCCGTACTTTGTGTTCACGACACTGCCCTCGACTATAGGAAGTATGTCTCTCTGGACGCCCTCTCTCGACACATCGACGCCCGATCTCATTCCGCTTCCGGATGCGATCTTGTCGATCTCATCGATGAAAATGATGCCGTTCTGTTCAGCGTTCTGAAGGGCTTCGTCTGTCACCTGATCCATGTCGATGAGCTTCTGAGCCTCCTGCTCCCTGAGTATCCTTCTGGCGTCGCTCACCTTGCATTTCTTCTTCTTTGTCTTTTTAGGCATCATGCTGTCGAAGATATTTCCTATCGCGATCATGCCCTCGTTCTGGTTGTCGAGCTGGTTGGTCTTAGGAACGTCATCCACTTCTATCTCAACGATATGATCCTCGAGAAGGCCCGCGCGGAGCTGCTCCCTTACCTGGTCTCTCGCCATCTTGATATCGGCGAACTCCCTGCTGGACTCATACTCCTTCTGTTTGTTTTCTTCGTACTCCTGCCTCTGGGTCTTGTATCCGAGGTTTCCGAAGATATTGCCCAGCTGCACCCCGCCGTTGTTTTCGCTCTTAGGCGAAGGAACGATGGATTTGACGATTATGTCTTCCGCTATGACATCAGCCATCTCGGCATTCTCGTCCATCCTCTTCTGCTTGCTCAGTCTCATGGAAGCCTCTACGAGGTCTCTTATCATGGAATCGACATCGCGTCCCACATATCCAACCTCTGTGAATTTTGTCGCTTCTACCTTTACGAAAGGAGCGTCCATGAGCTTGGCCAGCCTGCGGGCTATCTCAGTCTTTCCTACTCCCGTAGGACCCATCATGAGGATGTTCTTCGGGGAGATCTCCTCTTTCATCTCTTCTGAGAGAAGGCTTCTTCTGTAGCGGTTTCTCAGAGCGATCGCCACATATTTCTTGGCCTCGTCCTGGCCGATTATATACTTATCGAGCTCCGCGACTATCTGTTTCGGAGTCATGTTTTTGATATTGTCTGCCATGGTCTCCTCCTAAAGCTTCTCTACCGAAATGTTGTTATTTGTGTAAACGCAGATGTTTGAAGCGATCTCGAGCGACTTTCTGACGATGGTCTCAGCGTCAAGGTCTGTATTCTCATAGAGTGCCACAGCTGCCGAGTAAGCGTAGTTGCCGCCTGAGCCTATCGCTACCACATCCTTGTCAGGCGAAATGACTTCGCCGTTTCCGGAGATGACCAGAAGATCGTTCTCGTCCGCCACTATCATGAGAGCTTCGAGGCTTCTCATGGCCTTGTCCGATCTCCAGTACTGAGCGAGGTCCACAGCAGCCCTTTTGAGGTTGCCAGCGTGCTCTCCGAGCTTGTTCTCAAACTTCTCTGTAAGCGAAAATGCATCAGCAACAGAACCCGCGAAACCTGTGAGCACCTTATCCTTATATATTTTCTTTACTTTCTTTGCGCCGTTCTTCATGATGGTGGTCTCACCCATCGTTACCTGGCCGTCTCCGCCTATGGCGATATCTCCGTCCGGTCTTCTGACTGCGCATATCGTTGTTGCATGGAACTGGATCATTTCTTTTTCTCCTTGTATTTGCACTCAGGGTTCGAGCACTTCACAGTACCGCTTTTGCCTTTTGTCTTTACCAGCATGGAGCCGCAGTCCGGACACATTTCGCCGGTAGGCCTGTCCCAGAATACCACATCGCATTCAGGGTAGCCGCTGCAGCCGTAGAAGAGCTTGCCTGACTTGCGTCCCTTCTTTTCAACAATGTCCTTTCCGCATTTAGGGCACTTTACTCCGGTAGATCTAACGATCGGTTTTGTGTTTTTGCATTCCGGATAGCCCGTACACGCAAGGAACTTTCCGAATCTGCCTTCCTTTATAGCCATAGGCTTGCCGCAAAGCTCGCAGACTTCGTCGGAGAGCACCACTTCCTTTTCGATGCGCTCCACCTCGTTGTCAGCTTTTCTGAGTTCTTCGCTGAAGCCCTCGTAAAAGTCCGCGATGACCTTCTTCCACTGCTTTTCGCCGAGTTCCACGCTGTCGAGGTTGTCTTCCATTTCGCCTGTGAACTTCACATCGACGATATCCTTGAAATACTCCTGCAGAATGCCTATCACATCAAAGCCGAGCTTTGTCGGCTCCAGAGTCTTTTTAACGCGCTTGATGTACTTTCTGTTAACGAGTACGGAGATGATGGAGGCGTATGTGCTAGGCCTGCCGATGTTCTTGTCTGGAGTGTTCCTTCTGAAGGAAATATTATCGGTGAAAACATCATGCATTTTGCTGAGAACAAAGGCCTGAACGGGATCATCATTGATGGCTACACACGCGACGTCAATATTATAGCAGGTATGCCTATCCCGGAATTCACCAAGGGAAAAGCTATTGCACCTGCTCCCAGAAATATGCGCTCACGGAAAGAACTGATTAATATCCCCGTCGAATGCGGCGGCATTACGGTACAGCCTGGAGACTATATCTTTGGTGATAATGATGGTGTTTTGGTAGTGCCGGAAAAGGATATCGACAGAGTTTTAGCACAGGCCTTATTGAATATGGATGCTGAGAAAAAGGTAGAAGCACTTGTTGATCCTGAGAATAGTAACTTTGAAGAAGAATTACAAGCGTTTGACATTTCTACAATACCTGACTACTCA
>CADATR010000164.1 GCA_902790885.1 uncultured Eubacteriales bacterium | reverse complement strand
GACTTGACTACAGTTACGATGACGTGATAAGGAGCAACGGCTACCGGCCAGATGATCCCCTTATCGTCATGATGCTGCTCTACGATAGCCTGCATCGTTCTTGTAACGCCGATTCCGTAGCAGCCCATCCAGTAAGGGTGATCTTCGCCCTTTTCGTCCTTGAATGTGCAGTTCATGCTCTCGGAGTACTTGAGTCCCAGCTTGAAGATCTGGCCTACTTCGATACCGCGTCTGAACTTGACCGGCTTTCCGCAGTGCGGGCATGGATCTCCTTCTTCGAGGACCTTGATATCTGTTACGATGTCGCCTGTGTAGTCTCTGCCGTAGCAAACGCCTGTCAGGTGGTGGTCTTCTTCGTTAGCGCCTGCGCACATGTTTACTGTGCCTACGAGCTCGGAGTCAACGACTACGATGCAGTTCTTGAGTCCCATAGGGCCTGTGAATCCGGCAACGGAGCCTGTGATAGGACCGACAACGTCCTCATCAGCAAACTCGATGTAGTGCTCAGGAATGTTGAGGGCATTGACGAGCTTGATCATGTTGAGCTGTCTGTCTCCTCTGATGAAGCATGTTACGTAGTCCTTTGGCTGCAGGTCTGTGTCGTATGTTGTGAACATCAGAGCCTTGATCGACTTCTCTACAGGCAGCTTCAGGTAGCTGCATACGTCGTCGATAGTCTTTGTGCCAGGTGTGAACACCTTCTGTACCGGCTGCATCTCTTCTACAGGCGGTTCATCATCTCTGCACTCAGCTCTTTCAACTGTAGCAGCCATGCCGCAGTGGTCGCAGTAGAGGATGTCGGACTCGCCCCAGTCGGAGAGCGCCGAGAACTCGTGTGACTTGCTTCCGCCGATAGGGCCGTTGTCGGCCTCAACGATCCTGTAGTCGAGGTCGCAGCGTGTGAAGACCTTCTCATATGCGTGATACTGTCTCATGTAAGCAGTGTGCAGGTCTTCTTCGGTAGCGTCGAATGTGTAAGCGTCCTTCATGATGAACTCTCTTGTTCTGAGGAGTCCGTATCTAGGACGGGATTCGTCTCTGTATTTGAACTGGATATGATAGAGCGAGAACGGCAGCTCTTTGTATGATGACCACTCCTTGCGGACGAAGTCTGTGAATATCTCTTCGCATGTAGGGTTGAGGATGAAGTCATTGCCGTTACGGTCCTGGATTCTCCAAAGTTCAGGTCCGTAAGCATACCATCTGCCTGTCTCCTTCCAGAGCTCAGCAGGGTTAACGTGCGGCATGTAAACTTCCTGGCAGTCGATGTAGTCCATCTCTTCGCGGACGATCTGCTCGATCTTTCTTACTGTTCTCCAGCCCAGTTTCGGGAACATATAGAGGCCGGCAGCTTCCTGCTTGATCATGTTCGCTCTTACCAGCAGCTTATGGCTCTCAAGTACGGCATCAGATGGTGCCTCTCTGAGTGTCTTAAGATGGTTCTTTGATAATCTCATTGTTAAAAACTCCCTTCTATTGCGGCAGTGGCCATGGCCGCCATGCCTTCTCCCCTGCCTGTGAACCCGAGTCCCTCTTCTGTCGTGGCCTTTACATTTACAGCCGTTTCAGGGATCCCGAGTGTGCTTGCTATATTTTTCTTCATCTGATCAATATACGGTGACAGCTTAGGCGCCTGCGCGATTATGGTAACATCGACATTCATGATGTTAACATAGCCGAGCATGTCTCTGACCTCAGCCAGCAGCTTCATTGAATCAGCACCTTTGTATTTATCATCAGTATCCGGAAAATGTCTTCCTATATCTCCCAGTCCTGCTGCCCCGAGCAGCGCGTCCATCAGCGCGTGTACTGCGACATCGGCATCCGAATGGCCGTCCAGCCCGAGATTGCTGGGGATTGGAGTCCCGCAGAGTATGAGTGGCCTCCCCGGGACAAGTCGGTGGACATCATAGCCGATACCTGTTCTGACAGCCATGTTGATATCCTCTCTGGTTGTTATCTTGTTATTTGCCGTTGAGCCTTCGATAAGAGCAACAGGGATACCCGCGTATTCGGCTATGCCCGCCTCGTCTGTAGTGGTGTAGCCGTCTCTTTTCGCAGCCTCGTATGCATTGATAATGTCAGAGAGCCTGAAAGTCTGAGGCGTCTGGACCCTGTAGACCAGGTCTCTCCTGACAACGTTAGTGTTCATTATAGGATATGTTATTGTTTCTTTCAATGCCAAACTGTTGTTATATTCGAGTTTTTCACAGTCTACCATCCTGATAGAGTCAGACGAAGGAACAGCCGTGGTCACCGCGTGGCAGCAGCTCATCGCGTCTATATTGCGTCTTATTATATCTTCGCTGACGCCCGGCCTTACGGCATCGTGCACGAGCACCACCGCGTCGTCAAGATCGACGCCATGAGCCAGGGCATCGAGTCTGGCAAATTCGAGCCCTTTCTGAACGGAATCCGACCTCTCGTCTCCGCCCTGAATTATCTCGATGCTCCCCGCAGGTCTGCCCGAAAGCTCCTCATATACCGCCGTTATGCTGCGGTATCTCTCATCGAGAGAGCCATCCTGAGGCGATATGACTGCTACTCTGTCTATATAGTCAAGCACGGCAAAAGCCCTTATGGATGAACCGAGCACTGTAACTCCACCATAAGGAAACAGCTGCTTAGGCAAATCAGTTCCCATCCTTTTGCCCTTGCCGGCTGCTACTATCACTGCGTATATTCTTTTTGGTACGTATCCTGCCATGTATTCCTTTCAATCAAAAGGGTCGAACCCTTTGATCCAGCTCACCCGCTAAATATTGGTTTCGACCATCTCGTCTGCTTCTTCCATTGTGTATCCTCCGGAGTAGACCAGCTCGCTTTCAAGGATCTGCTTTGCTGTACTCAGGAGCTTTTTTTCACCGGTGGAGAGCGGTTTCAGTCTGTCTGTTCTGACGAGATTTCTTACTACCGCCGCCACCTCTAAAATGTCTCCGGTTTGCATCCTCTCGGTGTTCTCGCGGTATCGTTTGTTCCAGTTCGGATTCATCGGTTCTGTGTCTTTGTTGAGCACCTCCAGAACCTCGCCGATGCGCTCGGGTTTTATTATATGCCTAACGCCCAGCTTTTTACAATTGTCTACAGGAACAGATGCCTCCATACGGCAATAAGGAAGCGACACATTATAATAGATACGCGCCTCACCAAGGAAGTCTTTTTCAACGACTTCTGTAATGACACCCGCACCATACATCGGATAAACTATTCGATCACCGATATTAAACATGCACTTTCCTCCTTGTATAGCGATTATATAGGAAATTGTACAGAAAAGCAAACAAAAAATAAATTTATATGATAGCACCATCCAATATGGTTGTCAATACAAGAATACTCTTCAATTAAAGTTAGTTTCCTTAAACATTTGCCCGTGAAGCGCTTTTGTTTCGCAAGTTTGGAATCTGCAGTTCCCCTTTTGCTGCAGCTGTGTGATATACTTAATTCTGAATATGAAGAGTAAAAAGGACGGAGGAAATCCCGATGAAAAAAATACTTATAGTAGATGACGAAGAAAGGATCCGCGAGGTCATCAGAGAGTACGCGGAGTTCAGCGGATATGAGGCCGAGGAAGCAGCCGACGGCATGAGCGCCATCGGCATGGTCAAGCTCAACGACTACGACCTCATCATCATGGATATCATGATGCCTAAGCTCGACGGCTTCAGCGCTGTCAAAGAGATACAGAAGGTAAAGGATATCCCGGTCATCATGCTTTCGGCCAGGGGCGAAGAGTACGACAAGCTCTTCGGATTCGAGCTCGGCATCGATGACTACGTTGTGAAGCCGTTCAGCCCGAAAGAACTCATGGCAAGAGTCAACGCGGTGCTCAACCGCAGAGACGCTTCCGAGAGGCACGCATCCACGATACAGAAGTTCGAGGGGCTCGAGATCAACATCGCCGCACGCACTATAAGCGTCGACGGCAAGCGCGTTGATCTCACGCCGAAAGAATAC